>JASHUR010000124.1 GCA_030039895.1 Acidobacteriaceae bacterium
AATATATTGCAAGCCTGACCAGTCTTTTCGAATAGCTCCCATGCCGGCGTTGAACAGAGCGCGTTCGATCCGATCAGCGTATCCTCCCTCGCCCGTGGCCATAAGAAGATATCCCCAGGTCAGGTTGAACTCGACGATGTCGCAGGTCTCATGGCCATCGAGGGAAGTTGTTCCGCTCAGGCTCTCACTGGCGGAGGGTGTTCCATCAGCCAGCATGTGGTACTTGAAGATGCGCTGCATGGCCGCAACGGAAACGTCGAGCTGCCCAGGGTCGCCAGTATATAGGAACATAGCGGCTCCCAGTCTTGATAGCTCGGCAAAGGTTACACCATGCATTGTGGACGGAGCGTCAGCGGTAAGCTCCAATAGTTCGGACGAGGAAGTATTCGACCAGATGTCCCGGGCCATATCAAAGAGGCGCGAGTCACCCGAGTGAGCGTAGCACCAAAGAATCGATTCGATGTTGGCCAGATCGCGAGGCCCAAACGGTCCATGTTGGTAGTCACAGGCAGCATCTCGCAGATAGTGACGGCACATTGCTTTTAGGATTCCAGCGTCATTTTCGCCCTCTGCCGCGCCGCAGAGCGCACGAAAAAACACCGCCTGCGGCCATCGGCTTGGATCTTGGTTTGGTGGCAGGTTATACAGCTTGTGAGGCCCCAGGAACCATCCATCGACGGGATGGTCGAGGGTGTATCGGATAGGTTGCATGGCGCGGCGGTGCAGGTGCGAATTGTCCACGAGTTTCGCGCAGCGGTAAGCTCCGTCAATCCAGTAGCCGACTTGTTCCCACGGATACCAGAAGGTGCCTCCGTTCCGGGACTCCTGATCCTGACCTCGCTCATTGCTTGCCCAGTAGCGCCGATCGAAGGGGAAACAGAAGTCCGCCTGGTGACAGGTGAGACCTCGCGCCTGCTCATCCAGTTCTGCGTTTGCCTGTTTACCCAATTCGACGTGAAGCCAGCCCTCCGGGCGCACACTACCCAGCTGGAGTTCCCTGAATTTGGCGTGCGGGGCGAAGAACTCGTCACGCTTTCCCAGCGGTGCAACTGGGCAGAGGGCTTCCGGCGCGATGGGCTCGCCGCAGGCGGCGTCCTCGCCGGCAGCAACACGGGGAAGATGCAGACTGGCTGCGGCGACAAGCGAGCCGCGGAGAAAATCGCGCCTGGGAATACCCACCGCTGGCATAACCATCCCCCAATGCTGGGCTTCTTATCGTCGCCAATGGACCAGCCAATAACAGAAGCAAATGGTAGCACATCGAGCGTCCAGCATGATACAACTGAGCGCATGCACGAAAATCAGATGGGTCGTTTCCATTTAGAAATTTGCTTGCTGGAAACAATTGGACGAACCACACTCTAGGAAATGGCTCAGAAACCGCCCCGTAGCGCTCGCGCACAGAGCCGTGTGGCGCCGGTTAAGCATGAATATATTCTCCGCATTGTTTCCGGTGCGGAGTACCCAAAGGCTGAATGGATACCCCGCCCGGATCACGGTTCGGACTGTTAAGGAGAAGCCGCTGATGCTGACAAGCTGCACAAAACTCCTCTCCCTTCTGATCGCCGGATTGCTGTTTGCCGGCCCCGTGCGAGCCCAGCAGCCAAATGGGCTCGTAGCGTGGTGGAAGTTTGATGAGGGTCATGGAAACAAGGCTTACGACAGTGTCGGCGGGTACAGCGATACCATTCTGAACTACTTCGACTGGGCGAAGGGTGTCAATGGCGACGGGCTAGAGTTTGATGGGTTCACCACAGTTGTCGAACGCGCTGCAAAGGATGCTCCAAAGCTGCATGGAGGCTTTACGATCGATGCTTGGGTAGCCCTCCAGTCGTATCCGTGGAACTGGGTTGCCATTGTCGACCGGGATAAGGACCGCGAAGCCGGCTACTACTTCGGCATTGACGCGGAAGGGCGGTTGGGACTGCAACTGGAGGTGTGGGGCGTCTGGGAGGTCTGCCGTTCGCAGGTGCGTGTTCCACTAGACCGCTGGACTCACGTCACGGGGGTCTATGATCCGGAAAGCGGAATTCATCTTTATGTAGACGGAAAACCGGAGGGCAGCCTCCCGGTTACCGGCTACTTCACTCCGACTCAAGAGACTCCACTGTGGATTGGGCGGAACCTGCGCGATCTACCGCCCGTGGCGCTTGTGCGGCAAAGGGTGTCGTATCCGGCGAAGTACTCGCTCGATGGAATTCTGGACAACCTGCAAATTTACAATCGAAGCCTCTCTGCAAAGGAGATCGCGGCAGAATATAAACCGTCTGTGGTCACTGTTGCTCCGGCGCTGGCTCCCCGACGCTGGCCGCAGCTTCCCGATCAGGCTACCCACCTCAAGGCTGCCTATACAAGCTTGAAACTGTATCCGCAGTGGGATCGGTTATGGCGGACCGGTCCTTACTCTGATGTAGTAGTGAGTTTCGGCACGCTGCCGGTCCACTATGTCTTCTGGCGCGGCGCCAATTACGGCCCCAATATGGTCACCGAAAACGGAATCTGGATGAGCGACCAGAGCTTCGAAAGCCACACGAAGATTGGCACCGCTGAACATATGAACGATAAGCACGACATGCATGCGA
>JASHUR010000125.1 GCA_030039895.1 Acidobacteriaceae bacterium
TACAAAAAACGCCTGCGCCCGGCGTCAGCCGCGTCGTTGTTGAAGTCACCCAGAAGAACGACCCGCAGCACCACCTCGTCAGCGCTTCATTTCTCGTAACGCCGGACGGCAAGCACCTGATCGCCCCCAATCTCGACATGGAGTCTTTCGGTGCGCATCCTTTCACCGCAGCCCATCAAATGCTGCTTGCGCGCGCCGATGGCCCCAGCAGTGGAGCCGCTGGCAAACAGCTGGAGCTGGTTGAGTTCGCAGATTTTCAGTGTCCCCACTGCCGCATCACGCAGCCCGTCATCCAGCATCTGCTCACGGATTTCCCTCAGGCGCACTTCGTCTTCGAGAACTTTCCCCTCGTCAGCATTCACTCTGAGGCATTCAAGGCCGCGGCCTATAGCGTGTGCGTCGCTCAGGAGGCCGGCGATGCCGCCTTCTTCAAATTTGCCGACGACGTCTTCGCCAATCAGGACCAGCTCGCGCCTGACACCTCCGATATGGTCCTCGGCAACGCCGCTGCAAAAGTCGGCCTCAGCGCCGCCAAGGTCGGGGCCTGCTCCTACAGCGCCGCTACAAAAGCCGCCGTCAACGCATCCATGCAGCTCGGCAAAGACCTTGACGTCGATGAGACTCCCACGCTCTTCGTCAATGGACGCTCCGTTCCAGTCGGTCAGGTCGCCAGCGGCCAGATTCCGTACGACACTCTGAAGCAAATCATCGACTACCAGATCAAGCTTGACAGCACCAG
The DNA here is from genome assembly GCA_030039895.1 of Acidobacteriaceae bacterium. Classification (GTDB taxonomy): domain Bacteria; phylum Acidobacteriota; class Terriglobia; order Terriglobales; family Acidobacteriaceae; genus Silvibacterium. The sequence goes on from JASHUR010000125.1 coordinate 740, forward strand.
CGCGGCGCAATAAGAAATCCCCGCACTTCCAAAGCGGCAAAAAGCCCGGCTCGTAGCCGGGCTTCTGCTTTATCAGAATCACTCTTTATGCCGTCACCGGCTGCTCCGCATTCACCTTCACAGGCGTCAGCCAGCCAAAGCGGTCCGGGCGCAGCCCGTTCGCGATGCTGATGAACTCATCTGCGAGTTGCTTGGTGATCGGCCCGGCGTTGCCGTCGGCAATCTGAATCCGGTCCACGCTCCGGATCGGAGTTACCTCCGCCGCCGTACCCGTAAAGAACACCTCATCAGCAATGTACAGCAGTTCGCGTGGCAGCGCCTGCTCCACCACCGGGATCCCGAAATGCCGTGCCAGCGTCAGCACGGAATCGCGGGTGATGCCGGAGAGCACTGAGTTTGCCAGCGGCGTCGTGTACAGCACACCATTGCGCACCAAAAAGAGGTTCTCGCCTGAGCCTTCTGAGATATACCCGTTCACGTCCAGCGCAATCCCTTCTGCATAGCCATTCGCATCCGCTTCCATGCGGATCAGTTGCGAATTCAGGTAATTGCCTCCCGCCTTCGCCAGCGATGGCGTGGTGTTCGGGGCCGAGCGGTTCCATGACGACACGCATACGTCCGCTGCGTCCCCGGCCACATACTTGCCCCACGGAAAGTTCGCCATGTACACCTCAACCGGCGAGTTCTTCGGGTTCACACCGATCTCGCCGTAGCCCCGAAACGCAATCGGGCGAATGTAGCAGGGCGCAATCTCATTGGCCTCAATCAGTTCCACTACCGCGTTCGAAAGCTGCTCCAGCGAGTACGGCAGCGGCATCCGGTAAATCTTGGCTGAGTCCAGCAGCCGCTGCATGTGCTCCGGCAGGCGAAACACCGCTGCCCCCGAAGGCTGCGCGTAGCAGCGGATCCCCTCAAAGACCGACGAACCGTAATGCACCACATGGCTCATTACATGGATGGTGGCCTTCTCCCAGGGGATCAGATTACCGTTGTGCCAGATCTTGCCGGTAGGTTGAATGGGCATTGAAAAACCGCTCCTTTATTCACGAATCCTGAACCTTTAATTATAGCTGCCACAGCGCGAGGGCCACACCGGCTTCTGCACCCCGTATCAATAACGTTTATCCCGCGTCACCTAAATGTATATGTATGCGTAATGATGTCCAGACGCAGCATCGTCAGCGTTCCTGAGGCCGGCAGGAACGACCACCTACCCGTCTGTCGATACGGGAAGCGCTGTTGTCTTGACGGCCAGTCCTAATCCGGCGGCGGAGACGCTTTTCCCGCCAGGTCGCATGCGCGCCACAGGTACCAGCTCGCCACCGACCGCCACGGCCTCCAGCGCTCGCCGCGCCGCAGCATATCGGCGGGCTTCGCCAGCATTGATGCATCAAAGGGCTTCCGCTTCGGCAGCCTCCCGAAGGTCAGCGCAAATCCTTTCCGAACGCCATAGTCGCTCACCGGCAGCACATCCGGCCTTCCCAGACGGAAGATCAGCAGCATCTCTACCGTCCAGGTCCCAATGCCGCGCACCTGCGTCAGTCGTTCTACGATCTCGGCATCGCTCATCCGCCTGATCTGCACCAGCGTCGGTACCGTCCCGTCCAGCGTCTTCGCCGCCAGGTCGCGCAGCGCCAGCAGCTTGCTCGCGGAAAGTCCGCATCCCCGCAGCCGGTCCTCAGGCGCCGCCAGCAGATGTTCCGGCGCCGGATGCAGCTCCCCAAAATGAGACAGCAGCCGCTTCAAAATCGCCGCCGCTGCTTTCCCGTGCAGTTGCTGGTAAATAATCGACTCCAGCAGCGCCTCAAAAGGGGAGTGCTGGCTCTTCAGCCGCAGTGTGAATGGTCCCGCGCGCTCCATCAGCCGCCCCAGCACCGGGTCGGCTTCTGTCAGCTCCTGGCTGGCGCGCGCGATGTCGTAGCGGGGAATACGCCGTCCGTCGGTCATTGCGTCAAAGGGTTGTAGCAGTCACTAAGGTACCAGCGGCCCGCTTTCTGCGCCATACGCGGCCCAACGCGCCCCATCAAATGTCCGCCAAGTCCACTCGTAGAGCGCATCCGCCGCTCGCCCGCTCAAGGGCTCTCAAATTATTCAATCTGGAACAAAAATAATCAGATCGTTTCTTAAGCTCTTGCGAGTGTCGATTCCGCCCGGTATATTGTTGCTTCATTTTTTAACCAATGGATTCGGGGCGCGAAATTTTCCCCCGGGTAAGAGCTGCGAGCAAGCGCAGCGCGGTAGCCGACTAACCACTAGGGACTTAAGAGGGGAACAGAGAGCATTCATGGCGCAGATTTTTGACCGCAGCTCCAACGCGCTCGCACGGATGAGTCTGGTCTTATCAGGATTGATAATCATTGCCTTGGGAGTTACGCTCAACGAACTCCAGCGTTCACCATGGGTAACGCGCCAGGGCCAGCGCGCCGATCAACCGGTCCCGTTCAGCCACAAGCATCACGTCGAAGGACTGGGCCTCCAATGTCAGTACTGCCACGTCTCGGTTGAAAAATCGAGCTATGCCGGCATCCCTCCCACCCGTACCTGTATGAACTGTCACTCGCAGATCTGGACCAATGCCGCTCTGCTTGAGCCGGTCCGTCACAGCTGGGCCACCGGCGAGTCCATCGTCTGGACCAAAGTCCACGACCTTCCCGATTTTGTCTACTTCAATCACGAAATCCACGTGAACAAGGGCATCGGATGCGAAACCTGTCATGGCCGCGTCGACGAAATGCCGATCATGTATGAACAGAACACCCTCCAGATGGAGTGGTGCCTAGACTGCCATCGCAACCCCATCAAGAATCTGCGCCCGACTGCGGAAATCTACAACATGGATTGGAAGAAGCCCTCCGATCTCAATCCCGTCTGGTGCACGGCCACCAACGTGAAGACCGGCACGCCAACCTCGGAATCGGTCAACTGCACCACGGTCGACCCAGCCACAGCATCGGGCACGCAACTGGCCTCGCTGCATCTGGTGGAAACCGTCGATGCGCAGATCGCCGGCGCGCCGGTCTCTGACACTCCGGCCGGGATGCTCGCGCCCAGCGTGAATTACATCAAGTTCACAAACCAGGATGCGCTTGGCGGCTTCCTGTTCAAGCACTATCACATCCGCTCGGCACGTGAACTCTCGAGTTGTGAGGTATGCCACCGGTGAGGGACAGCATAGAAAAGCAACAGAACAGCGTGGATGAGGATATGCAGAAAACACACGCAAAGCTGACTCTGGCCGAGGTTCGAGCCAAGCTGGCCGGGCAGACGGGCAAGAAGTATTGGCGCTCCATTGACGAGTTGGCCGGCACGCCGGAGTTCGAGCAGGCTCTGCGCGACGAGTTCCCGCAGCACAGCTCCGAGTGGATCGATCCTGTCTCGCGCCGCGGCTTCCTTAAGATCATGGGCGCATCCCTGGCTCTCGCCGGGCTTTCGGGTTGCACGAAGCAACCCGACGAGCCCATTTACCCCTATGTCAAGGCGCCGGAAGATCTGGTGCTCGGCAAGCCGGTCTATTTTGCGACCGCCTTCCCGTTCCCCACCGGCGCCGTGCCCGTACTCATCAAGAGCTATGCCTACCGTCCCATCAAGGTCGATGGCAACCCCGACCACCCCTACAATCAGGGCGGCTCCGACCCCATCACGCAGGCCACTCTGCTCGATCTTTACGATCCCGACCGCTCCAAGCATTGCCTTTATCGCGGCGAAACCAGCCCTTGGCCGACCTTCCTCGCGTCGTTCCGTTCCATGCTCGCCGACAAAAAGCCGCTCGGCGGTCAGGGTGTCTACTTCCTGAGTGACACGGTCACTTCGCCCACTCTTGCTGCGCAGTGGAAGAAAGGCCAGGCGGCCTTCCCCAACGCAAAGTTCATTCAATACAGCCCGGTCAATCGTGACTCAGCCTATGCAGCGTCCAAGGCGGCCTTCGGCGAATATGCGGATGCGCAATACCGCCTCGCCGACGCCGACATCATCGTTTCGCTCGACGCCGATTTCCTCTCCGGCGCGCGTCATCCCGGTTTTCATCGCCTCGCAAAGGACTACGCCAATCGCCGCAGGCTGGACGCGACGCTCAACGGGACGGCTTCCGCCAATTACTCCATGAACCGGTTGTACGCGGTCGAAAGCATGACCAGCACCACCGGCATGAAGGCCGAGCATCGCCTCGCCCTCCGCGCCAGTGACATTGAAGGCTTCGCTGCCGCACTTGCCGCGGCGCTTGGCGTCGGTTCCGCTCCCTCCGGGTACACTTGGTCGCCGGAAGCGCAGAAGTTCCTCGCCGCTCTCGTTGCCGACCTCAAGTCCAGCCGCGGGCGCTGCGTCATCATACCCGGCGAACAGCAGACGGTCGGCGTCCATCTTGCCGCCATGGCCATGAATGACTCGCTCGGCAACGTCGGCAAGACCGTCGTTTACACCGACACCGTCAATCCCATGCCCTCCAATCAGACCGACGATCTCAGGTCGCTCGTCGCCGACATGAACGCCGGCAAGGTCGACTGGCTGGTCATCCTCAACGCCAACCCCGTCTACTCTGCGCCCGCTGATCTGAACTTCGGCGACGCCATCGGTAAAGTCGGCACCATTGTCCATCTCGGCAATCATCTTGACGAAACCGGACTCCAGGCCCACTGGCACATCAACGCGGCTCACTACCTCGAGTCCTGGACCGACGCCCGCGCCTACGACGGCACCGTCTCCGTCGTCCAGCCCATGATCGAGCCGCTCTACGGCGGACACACCGCGCACGACATTGTGCAGTCTCTCTCGTTTGACAACCCCGATGCCTCCGCCTACCAGCTTCTCCGCCAGACCTGGGGCGATCAGGCTGTTGCTGTGGTCAAGCCCGCGGGCGGCGACGCCGACTTTGGCTGGCGCAAGCTGCTGCACGATGGCTTCCTCAGCGGCTCCGCTTACACGCCCAAAACGCTGACCGCCAAAATCACCATTCCGGCTCCGCCTCCGCAGTCACCCGCCAACTCGCTCGAAATCATCTTCCGCCCCGACCCCCACGTCTACGACGGCCGCTATGCCAACGTCGGCTGGCTCCAGGAGATTCCGCGCCCCATTACCAATCTCTCCTGGGACAACGCCGCGCTCATGAGCTACGCCACACTCGACAATATGGGCGTCCACGAGCATCAGGTCATTGAGATTCACCTCAACGGCTATAAGGTCCTTGCTCCTGTGCTTGCTGTTCCCGGCCATCCCGACGGCGCCATCACCGCGCACCTCGGCCAGGGCCGCTCCACCGGACGCGTCGCTGGCGGAACCGGCTTCAGCGCTTATCAGATACGACCCTCCGCCACGCCGCTCTTCGCCTCCGGCGCAACCGTGGTAAAGACAGATCGCGAGTGGGGTCTTGCCGTTCCCAAGAGCCACTACATCGACCACCGCGCTACCTACGTCGGAGGCGACGGCAGCGGTACACACTCGCTCGAAGGCAATGAGGCCATTGATCGCGGCATCATTCGCTATGCCACCCTCGACCAGTTCAAAAAAGAGCCCGGCTTCGCCCAAGAAGGCTACGGCAAGGACACGCCTCCGCCCGACGAAAGCCTCTTCCCGGCCTATCGTTACGACAAGAACGCCTGGGGCATGTCCATCGACCTCAACTCCTGTGTCGGCTGTAACGCCTGCGTCGTCAGTTGCTATGCAGAGAACAATATCGCGGTCGTCGGCCAGCACCAGGCCACCATCGGTCGCATCATGCAGTGGATTCGTATTGACACCTACTACGAGGGCGATCTCGCCGCGCCGCGCGCGCACTTCCAGCCCATGACCTGTCACCAGTGCGAGAACGCTCCCTGCGAGCAGGTTTGTCCGGTCGGCGCCACCGTGCACTCGCCCGAAGGTCTCAACATGATGATCTACAACCGCTGCGTGGGCACCCGCTACTGCTCCAACAACTGCCCGTACAAGGTGCGCCGTTTCAACTTCCTGCTCTACTCCGACTACACCACGCCCAGCCTCAAGCTCATGCGCAACCCTGACGTTACCGTGCGCAGTCGCGGCGTCATGGAGAAGTGCAGCTACTGCGTGCAGCGTATTCAAGAGGTCAAGATCGAGGCCGACAAGAACAACCGCCCCATCCATGACGGTGAAATCTTCACTGCATGCCAGCAGGCGTGCCCCACGAATGCCATCATCTTCGGCAATATCAACGACGCAGACGCAAGGGTCACCAAACTCAAAAAGCTGGAGCGTACCTATGGCGTGCTCGCGGACCTCAATACCCGTCCGCGCACGACATACGTAGCGGAAGTCATCAATGTGAATCCGGAACTCACCCCTGACGTGGGAGCCTGAAGCGGGGAAGTTTCGCAACCATTGGCTGCGCCGGAAGAGAGGACAGCCGAGCTAAGAGCAAAGAGCAGAGGATAGGCAAGAGGTCGCAACAATGGCAACCAAAGACGTACCAGTCAATGACCCGATGCTCGACCCCGTAACCGGGGAATTTGCGGTCATTGCGCCTGGACATACCTTCAAGTCGGTCACGGAAGAGGTTTCGCGCATCGTCCTCACGCCGCGCACCCCGCTCGGCTGGTTTTTTGGATTCACGCTCGCTGGCGGTTTCGTCCTCATGCTGCTGGTTGCGCTCGCATGGCTCTTGGTCAAGGGGCCCGGCATCTGGGCGGTTACCATCCCCGTTGCCTGGGGCTTCGCCATTGTCAACTTCGTCTGGTGGATCGGTATCGGTCACGCCGGAACCCTCATCTCCGCCATCCTTCTGCTCTTCAAGCAGGGCTGGCGCAACTCCATCAACCGCTTTGCCGAAGCGATGACCATCTTCGCCGTCATCTGCGCCGGCATGTTCCCGCTCATTCACGTCGGCCGCCCCTGGCTGGGATACTGGCTTCTGCCTTATCCCAACACCATGAACGTGTGGCCGCAGTTCCGCTCGCCTCTCATGTGGGATTGCTTCGCCGTATCCACATACGCCACCATATCCGTTGTCTTCTGGTACATCGGCATGGTTCCCGATCTCGGCACCCTGCGCGACCGAGCGCAGACCCGCCTTGGCCAGTACTTCTACGGGATGCTCGCAATGGGATGGCGCGGCTCCGTCCGCCATTGGGCGCGGTATGAGACCGCTTCGCTGCTGCTTGCCGGCCTCGCCACTCCGCTGGTGCTCTCCGTGCACACCGTCATCAGCTTCGATTTCGCAGTGGCCCTGCTGCCCGGCTGGCACACCACCATCTTCCCGCCCTACTTCGTCGCGGGCGCCATCTACTCCGGATTCGCCATGGTCATCACCCTGGCCATCCCCATCCGCAAGTTCTATCACCTTGAAGACCTCGTGACCCTGCGCCACATCGACAACATGGGTAAGGTCATGTTGGCTACCGGACTCATCGTCGCTTACGGCTACTCAACCGAAGTCTTCATGTCCTACTGCTACTCGGCCAGCCACTGGGAATACTTCATGATGTGGAACCGCATGTTCGGGCCTATCGGCTGGTCTTATTGGGTCCTCATCACATGCAACATTGCGTTGCCGCAGCTGCTCTGGTCGCGCAAGCTGCGCCGGAGCGTGCCGTTCATGTTCATCATGTCCCTCATCGTGAACACCGGCATGTGGTTTGAACGTTTCGTGATCGTCATCACCAGTCTCACCCGCGATTACCTCCCGTCTTCCTGGGGAACCTATCGCGCCACCAAATGGGACTACGCCACCTTCGCCGGAACTCTGGGGCTGTTCACGTTCCTTTTCTTCCTCTTTATTCGCTTCCTGCCCATGATCCCCATGTCTGAGCTTCGCCTCATGCTTCCTCAGGCCAAGGTTCACAAGGAAGCCCAACCCATAGCGGAGGCGGGTGACTGATGCCTGTACGCGAAGGAACCTACGGCCTGCTGGCCGAATTCGATAGCCCAAGCCAGCTCGTTCGCGCCGCCGATGGCGCTTACCAAGCCGGTTACCGGCGTATGGACTGCTACACGCCGTATCCGGTTGAGGAGGCCGCCGCGGCCATCGGCTTCCACAAAAACACCGTGTCGCTCGTTTGCCTCATCGGCGGGCTGCTTGGCCTGGCCACCATGTTCGGCCTGGAAACCTGGATCTCCGTCTGGGCCTTTCCGCTCAACATCGCGGGCCGTCCCTACTTCTCGTGGGTCGCCTTCGCCGTCCCGGCCTATGAGTGGACCATTCTCTACGCCGGCCTCTCAGCCGCCTTCGGAATGCTCTTTCTCAACGGTCTGCCGCAGCTCTACCACCCTCTGTTCAACGCACCCAACTTTCGCAGCGGCGCAACGACTGACAAGTTTTTCCTTTGCCTGGAGTCGACCGACCCCAAGTTCGACCTGACCGAGACACGAGGATTCCTCGACCGTTACACGCCGGTCTCCGTAGTGGAGGTGGAGTATTAACCCGATGAAGACCTTCCGGAAACACTCCTCGCGCCTGCTTGCTCTCGGCTCTGCCGCGGCCCTGCTGCTCATCGCCGGCTGCCGCCAGGATATGCAGAACCAGCCCAAGATGGTTCCGCAGCGCGGCTCCTCTATGTTCGCAGACCATCGCTCCGCGCGGCCGCAGGTCGTCGGCACCGTCGCCCGCGGCCAGCTCTACGAAGATCAGTACTTCTACACCGGCCTCATCGACGGCAAAGAGCAGAACGCCATGCCGTTCCCTGTCACGCTTGAAGTTCTCGAACGCGGACAGGAGCGCTTCAATGTCTACTGCACGCCCTGCCACTCCCGCGTGGGCAATGGAGACGGCATGATCGTCCAGCGCGGCTACAAGCCCGCCGGAAATTACCACGACCCGACCCGGCTCGCTCAGCCCCTGAGCCACTACTTCTATGTCATGACCAACGGCTACGGCGCCATGCCCAACTACTCCGCACAAGTCACCCCCATCGACCGCTGGGCCATCGCCGCCTACATCCGTGCCCTGCAATTGAGCCAGAACGCTACCATCGCCGACGTCCCTACGGGCGTCCAGGTACAGAACCTTAAGGACATTGCAATCAAAGAAGGCCTCCCCGCCAGCTATGCCGGCCCGTGGCCCATTGCTGAAGACACAGACGCAAACGCCGAACCGCATACTGCAATCTATGCAGGAGCTCCGGGCCTGGGAGGTCCGTCAACCAGTCAGCCAGTCAAAGCTGCCGAGACCAGAGTCGCGGGTAAGAGGCCCGCGTCGCATTAAGGAGTGCAGAAACAAGGCATGGCACAACACTCGAATTCGGAACATCACGCGAAGACACTGCCCGCTGATCTGAGCGCTCCGGCATTCGTCGATACATGGCGTACCCGCGCCCTGATCATCGGCTGTATCTTTCTTGCCCTCGCCATCATTCTCGGCTTCCTCAGTGGCGATCACTGGAGCCACTTCCTCCGTGCCTGGCTCCACGGCTACATGATCTGCTTCGGCTTCTGCTGCGGCGGCATGGCGCTGCTTATGGTTCAGTACCTCTCCGGCGGCAAGTGGGGACTGATCATCCGCCGTCCGCTCGAAGCCATGACCCGCACACTGCCTCTTGTCTTCCTCTATTTCCTCCCCGTCGGCATCTTCGGCATGACCTTCGGCCGTCTCTACATCTGGTCTAAATATGCTGACTGGGCCACCGCGCTCAAAGAGCACCTGATCACCATTGATCAGGCCCACGCCATCCACTTCAAGCACGCCATCCTCAACCCCGTGGGCTTCTGGTGTACTTCGCTCGTTGTTTTCACCATCATCGGGACCTACGTCTTCTTCCTCAACAAACTCTCGCTCAAGCGCGACGCCGACCCCGAGCCCAACTTCCGGTACTGGCAGGTCAAGTTTGAGAACATCAGCGGATTTGGCGTCCTGCTCTATGCCATCATGCTCTTCATCAGCGTCATTTATTGGGTCATGTCACTCGACCCCAACTGGTACTCCACCGTTTACGGATTTCAATTCCTGGTCGGCGAAGCTTACGGAGTGTTGGCGCTCTCCATCCTCACGCTCATCGCACTTTCCAAGGCCGACCCCATCAAAAGCACCTTTCGCGTGACCGAGCAGCACGACATGGGCAAGCTCTGCTTCGCCTTCGTCATGCTCAATATCTATCTCGCCTTCGGGGCCTTCCTGATCATCTGGTCCGGCAACTCCCCTGAAGAGATTCCCTGGTACCTCGATCGCATCCGCGGCGGATGGGGCGTCATCGCCACACTTGACTTCGTCTTCCACTGGCTGCTGCCCTTTACGCTGCTGCTTTCCGCCAACCTCAAGCGCATCAAGTCGCGCCTTGCCGTTGTCTGTTGCATCATGATCTTCGCCCGTTACTGGGATATGTTCTGGCTCATCGAGCCCAACTTTAAGGATGCTGCACGTAACCTTCACTTCAGCATCGGCATCCTTGAGTATGCCACCCTGCCTGTTGCCATGATTTCGTTCTGGATGGCCTACTACTTCACGCAGCTTAAGAAGCGGCCGCTCATCGCCGTCAATGACCCGCACCTCCCGCAGATTCTGGAGCCCGAACATGCACACGCCTAATCCGCACGAGTCGAAAAACAAAGAAAGCTCGATACGTGAAGGCTACGAAGTCACCGACGTCAGCGTCTCCGGCATCGTCGTGTTCCTCGTCGGCCTGTTCATCTCCGTCGGCGTCTTCTTTGTCTTCTGCTTCGGAATGGGCAAGGTCATCAACAACGCGCTCATCAAGCGTGACGGCCCGCCCGACAAATGGCACGCCGCGCAACAGCCCGAAGAATTCGAGAACATGCAGTCCAATCCAGCAGGCGAGCAAAAGCAGTTGCAGCAGCTTACCCAGAGCTTCCCAACTCCGCGCCTGCAAAACGACAACGGCGATCAGGATCTGGTCGATCTCCACCACCGTGAGGACCTTCTGCTCGATCACTACAGCTGGGTCAACGAGTCGCAGGGCAAGGTACGGATCCCCATTCAGCGCGCCATGGAGTTGATCGCCCAGCGCGGCCTGCCCGTCGAAACCCAGACTGGACCCAAAGAGCCGCTCATGTTCGGTGATTCGGTTCCAACCATTCGGGTTCCGCTCACCAACGGATTCGCACGCACCACCTTTGAGCAGGAAGAGGAGACCGGCTCCAAGCTCCCCGGCGAACAGGTGTCCACCAATGCAAATAGATAATGATTAGAGCAGCAGACAAACAGTAAGAAGAGGGAGCCAGAAGAACTCGGCAGTAGAGCAAGAGAAAGCAGGCAGGGAACGGGTTTTAGCGGTTATGAACAAACTGGTGACAATTCGGAGAGTGGCCCTCGGCTTCACCCTTTTAGCCCTCGGCCTCTGCGGCGCAGCCAGCATGTGCGCACAGGTCACCGACTGGGGCCAGAAGGAAGCCGGCCCCATCCGCGACGTGACCCCCCAGCTCATCAAGCGCGTCCAGATCACGCAAAATCTCAACCACCAGATTCCCCTGAACGTGCCCTTCCGCGACTCCACAGGCAAGACCGTCACCCTCGGCGACTACTTCGGCAAAAAGCCCGCCATTCTGGCCATGGTCTACTACCGCTGCAAAATGCTTTGCCCCGAGGAAATGGATGGCATTGTCGGCGCGCTGATGATGGTCAAGTTCGATCCCGGCAAAGACTTTAACGTCATCTTCGTCAGCATTGACCCGACCGAGACTCCAGAGCTTGCGGCCAGCGAAAAGGCCCTCTATCTCAAGCGCTACGGCCGCCCTTGGACCGCGGATGGCTGGCACTTCCTCACCGGCCCGCAGTCCTCTATTGATGCTCTCGCCAAGGCCACAGGTTTCGGCTATACACGCGTGCCTGGCCCAGACGGCAAAATGACGCAGTTTGCCCACGCCAGCTCCGTCGAGCTGGTCACTCCCTCCGGGAAGCTGGCCCAATATTATCTAGGCGTCGAGTATTCGCCGCGCGACATCCAGCTCGGCCTAGTCGAAGCCTCCAACGGACAAATCGGCTCCATCGTCGACGACATTCTCACTTACTGCTATCGCTACAATCCACTGCTTAACCGACACGATCTGCTTATTGCGCGCATCGTGCAGGCAGGCTGTCTTCTCACAATGTTGATTCTTGGAACCTACATGGTAGTCAATTTTCGGCGTGATGTTCGGAACGGGCGTATTCAGGCCGCCCGCAAATCGGCAAACGGGTAAAGGGAACGATGCATTATTTCATCAGTCCGGTACTTTGGCAGTTTCTCGTTAAGTGGCTCACGCACTTCGAGCTCTTCCCGCCCGAAGCGTCGTCGATCGCTCCCTACGCGGATGCCCTCTACTTCTTTCTCGTCTTCATCTCGATCATCGGGATGGTCGCGGTCGCCGCCCTGGTCGTCGGCTTCTCGGTCGTCTATCGCCAGGAGCGCCACCCCGTAGCCACACAGATCGAAGGCTCCACGCTGCTTGAGGCAACCTGGACCATCATCCCGCTCGCCCTCTTCATGATCTGCTTCGTCTGGGGCGCGCTGCTTTACTTCCGCATCTACAACCCGCCGACCAATGCCCTCGACATGTATGTCGTCGGCAAACAGTGGATGTGGAAGATCGAGCATCCCGGCGGCCAGCATGAAATTGACGCCCTGCACGTTCCCATCGGGCGCCCTGTCCAGCTCACCATGATCTCGCAGGACGTATTCCATAGCTTTTCCATCCCCGCATTCCGCGTAAAGCGCGAGGTCATTCCGGGCCGCTATACCACGGTATGGTTTACCGCCACCAAGCCCGGCAGGTACCACCTGTTCTGCACCCAGTACTGCGGCACGCTCCATTCCCAGATGATCGGCTGGGTCTACGCCATGACGCCCGACGACTATCAGAAGTGGCTGGCCAGCTCGACCAGCGGCTCCTCACTCGCCCAGAACGGCGAGCGGCTCTTCGCCAGCCTCGGCTGCAACTCCTGTCACTCAGGCGAGGCCTCCGCCCGCGGCCCCAACCTCGCCGCAGTCTACGGAACCCGCATCCAGCTTGCCAACGGGTCCTATACTACTGTTAATGACGCCTTCCTGCGGAACGCGATCCTTAACCCAGCCGTGAACGTCACCGCCGGATACGCGCCTATTATGCCGACCTATCAAGGCCAGATCAGTGAAGATGGATTGATCGATCTCGTGGAATACATCAAGCATCTCCACAACAATGAACGAGTTCAGCAAACACTGAACACCACCCAGGTGCAGAGTTCCGTTCCCGCACCTGGCGCAGGCAGCATAGCGCAGCCTCAAACGTCGCATTCAGCGTCGAGGATGGTGAATCAATGAGTACAATCGTCAGTCTTCCCGACCAGTCCACGGCAACGCTACCCAAGCGGACGTACATCAACAATGAGTACGGCCTCAAAAGCTGGCTGCTCACCGGTGATCACAAGCGTATCGCGATCCTCTACCTGATCTCGATTACCTTCTTCTTTTTCATCGGTGGCGCCATGGCCGGTCTCATCCGCCTGGAGCTGCTCACGCCGCAGACCGACCTCGTCGCTGCCGATACCTACAACAAGCTGTTCACCATGCACGGCATCATCATGATCTTCCTGTTTCTGGTGCCGTCCGTTCCCGCCACCATCGGGAACTTCCTCATTCCCATCATGGTCGGCGCCAAAGATCTTGCCTTCCCCAAAATCAATCTGCTGAGCTGGTACCTCTACATCGTCGGTGGCGGCCTGGTCCTCGCGGCCCTGATCTGCGGCGGCGTCGATACCGGCTGGACCTTCACTACCCCCCTCAGCACGCACTACCTGAATACCCACGTCATCACCGCTGGAATGGCGATATTTGTCGCCGGTTTCAGTTCCATCTTTACTGGACTCAACTTCATCGTCACCATCCACCGCATGCGTGCGCCAGGCATGACCTGGTTCCGCCTGCCGCTATTCGTCTGGTCGCACTACGCCGCCTCCATCCTCATGGTGCTCGGCACGCCCGTTCTCGCCATCACCCTGGTTCTGGTCATCCTTGAGCGCACCATCGGAATCGGCGTCTTCGATCCGACCAAGGGAGGCGATCCGCTGCTCTTCCAGCACCTCTTCTGGTTCTACTCGCACCCCGCCGTCTACATCATGATTCTTCCCGGCATGGGCGTCATCTCCGAGGTCATTAGTACCTTCTCGCGCAAGCGCGTCTTCGGGTACACCGCCGTCGCCTTCTCATCCGTCGCCATCGCCGTCTTCGGCTTCTTCGTCTGGGCGCACCACATGTTCATCATGGGCGTCTCCAACTACTCTGCTTTGGTTTTCTCGCTGTTAACCATGCTGGTTGCCGTGCCTTCGGCCATCAAGATCTTCAACTGGGCTGCCACTCTCTATAAAGGTTCCATCACGTTTGAGACGCCCATGCTCTATGCCTTCGGCTTCATGGGCTTGTTCACCATCGGCGGCCTCACCGGCGTCTTCCTCGGCTCGCTCGGAATGGATATCCACCTTACCGAAACCTACTTCGTCGTGGCCCACTTCCACTTCGTCATGGTCGGTGGCATGCTTATGGCCTTCCTCGCCGGGGTCCACTTCTGGTGGCCCAAGATGACCGGCCGCATGTATCCCGAAGGGCTCTCCAAGCTCGCCGCCGGTACGACCTTCATCGGATTTATCCTCACCTTCTTTCCACAGTTCATCGTTGGATACCTCGGCATGCCGCGCCGCTACGCCGCCTATCCGCCGGAGTTCCAGGTGCTCAACGTCCTCTCTACCGCCGGGGCCTCAGTCCTCGGCATCGGCTACCTACTACCCATCCTCTATCTCACCTGGTCGCTGAAATACGGCAAGATTGCAGGGAACAATCCCTGGCAGGCCACCGGGCTTGAATGGCAGATCCAATCTCCGCCGCTGACAGAAAACTTTGTGGAAACGCCGGTCGTCGACTACGAGGCTTACGACTACGAATGGCTGGCAAACAAGACGAAACACGAGGTGCAGACCGTTGGATAGCCAGGCCATCGCAACACTTCCCGAACACGATCAGCCCGCGCACGAGCACCCGGAGTATGTGCGTCATCACTTTGCGAATGCCGAACAGCAGCGGGAGACCGCCAACTTCGGCATGTGGCTCTTCCTGCTTACGGAAATCATGTTCTTCAGCGGCATGTTCGCCGCCTATCTCATCTATCGGAACTGGTACTATCCTGCTTTCGTCGCCGGCAGCCATTACATGATCATCTGGGCCGGCACGTTGAACACCGCCGTGCTCATCTGCTCCAGCTTCACCATGGCCATGGGCGTCTACTCGGCGGAAATGCGCAACCGCAAGGCGCTGCTCCGCTGGCTCACGCTCACTCTCCTCCTGGGCTTTGTCTTCCTCGGCATCAAGGCCTATGAGTGGCATGCCGAATGGGTCGAGCAGCACGTACCTGGCCTCAACTTCAGCATCGAAGATTTCACCCACATCAATCCGCAGTACCCGGACGACAGGCCGCTCTCGCCCGACATGGCAGAGAAGACACAGGTTTACTTCTCCCTCTACTTTGCCATGACCGGCATGCACGCGCTGCACATGTGCATCGGCTGCGGCATCCTCATCATCCTGCTCTTCCAGGCCTGGGGCGGTGCCTACACCAACGGGCACATGAACACAATCGAGAACTTCGGACTGTACTGGCACTTCGTCGATATCGTGTGGATATTCCTGTTCCCATTGCTCTATCTCATAAGCCGACACCAATGACCGCACCGTTCAACCAGGTTTTGAGGAAATTCGATGTCTGAGCCGACACACCACGCACACAAAATAGTTTCGCCGAGGGTCTACCTTGCCATCTGGGCGTCGCTGCTCTTCTTCACCGCGCTCACCGTCGCCGTGTCGTATCTTGAACTGGGTGTCTTCAACGCGATTGCGGCCATCGGCATCGCAGTCATCAAGAGCACTCTCGTTGTGCTCTTCTTCATGCACGTCCGCTACAGTTCCAAACTAACCAAGCTTACGGTCTTCTCGGGAATCTTCCTCTTTCTCGTCCTCATTACCATGACCCTCACCGACTACATCAGCCGCGCCTGGGGTATGTGGTAGTCATCTTTCATCGGGGCGTGGCATGGGCTGCGCCCTCTTCCCCGTTTTCATCCCGCCGAAAGCATCCCTCCTGTAGTCCCGGTTTCCGCGTCACGGCCAGCGCTCTCCCGCTACCATGAAGTCCTGAGATTACTTCATGACCGCGCTCCAATCCGAAATCCCTGCCTTCCTGCAAAAACTCGCCCAAAATCCCCGCATCACGGTTCGTAGGCCCGGAGCGCCACTCAAAGGCAGCAAATGCATCCTCTACTGGATGCAGCGTGCACAGCGCGGCCTCGACAACCCTGCGGTCGATCTCGCCGTCGCCATCGGTAACGAACTCGGCCTTCCCGTCATCGCCTATTTCTCCGTTATTTCCAGCTTTCCGCACGCCAACCTGCGCCACTATGCCTTTCTGAATCAGGGTCTAGCTGATATTGAAGAGGACCTCGCCGAGCGCAACATTACCTTTGTCGTTCGGCGCCCCCCGAATCACTCGCTGGAGACGTTCCTCAACGAAGTCCGCGCCGCCATGGTCATCGGTGATGAGAATCCATGTCGCGAACCGGAGCGCTGGCGCAAAGTTCTCGCCAAACGGCTCAGCCTCCCCTTTTGGACCGTCGACGCCGATGTAGTCGTCCCTTCGTCTCTCTTTCCCAAACATCAATACATGCTGCATATCATGCGTCCGCGCCTCAACGCCGCGCTGCCCCAATACCTCAAGCCGCTTCCAAATCTCACCGCCGATCATGCATGGCCTGCTCCGCGCAACTTTGAACGCTTTCCCGTCCGTAGCGACATCACACAAGGTTGGCGCGAACTCGACCGTACCATTAAGCCCGTCGACCACTTTACCGGCGGAACTCACGCCGCCCTTAAGCGCCTTCGCCATTTCGTCGACCACCTTCTACCGGGCTATGACACGCAGCGCAACCATCCCGAAGTTGACGGAACCAGCCAAATGTCACCCTATCTCCACTTCGGTCACATCAGCCCTCTTACCGTCGCGCTCGCTGTCGACAAAGCCTTAAAGCAAGGCGGTGTCTCACAAACCGCGCGCGACTCATTCATTGACGAGCTCATCGGATGGCGCGAGCTATCCGTCAACTTCGTCAAATACGTCCCGAACTACGACTCAATTGAATGTGCACCGGAATGGGCGCAGAGGACCCTTCGAGAGCACGCCTCTGACCTACGTGATCCCATCTATACCCTCGATCAGCTTGAACGTGCAGAAACATATGACGAGCTATGGAATGCTGCCCAGCTCCAGATGGTCCGCACTGGCTGGATGCACAACTACCTCCGCATGTACTGGGCAAAAAAAATCCTCGAGTGGTCCGCCAATCCCGCCAAAGCATGGGAGTATGCCGTCATTCTCAACGACAAGTATGAGCTCGATGGTCGCGACCCCAATGGCTATAGCGGAATCGCATGGGCAATCGGCGGAGTCCATGACCGCCCCTGGTTTGACCGTCCTATCTTTGGGACCATCCGCTACATGTCCGGCGCGTCTACGGGCAAGAAATTCGATTCCAGGCGTTACCTCCGCCAGATCGCCGATCTGGCCTGAGCGCACCGTCATAATCCCGCATCTTCAGCGCAAGTCAACTATTGAACAAAAGTAATCTGTCGCGTCGCCATACCCCGTCCCATAATGGGCCAACAAGACCCTTTCTGAAACTGACGCTGGAATTCTCTTCACTCCAGTCTCATGCGCGCCTCCGTTCGCATGTTGAATGGACCTGAGATCGTTGGCTTTCGACCGACAAAGTGGCGCAAAAATGCACACCCATCGACCCAAACTCGTCGTCCGGTTCGCCGTCAGTTTTCTGGCCTTCATGCTCCTCGCGCTCACATCTGTCGCTGCGGCTGCGCAGCACCTCAGCAATCGCTTCACCGTCAATCCTGCCCTCGGCAATGAACTGCTCGCCCGGCAACGGACGGCAAAGTTCCTCGCCGAGCGTGGAATCGCCCTTCCGCCCGGTGTACATTCCCGCTTCGCACTCAGCCCTGCGCAAATGCTTGCTCGTGCGCGCGGCCTCTATCGCGCTCAGGTCGCTGCAAGCTCAACTTCCGGCTCGTCCACTCCGGTCTGGCAACCGGTCGGCCCGGCGCAGGTAGTCACTTCGGCCTATGGCAATGTCGCGGGCCGTGTGACCAGTGTCGCAGTGGATCCCTCCGACTCTACAGGAAACACCGTCTACGTCGGTACCGCGTTCGGCGGAGTCTGGAAGTCCGCCAACGCTGCGGGAGACTCCTCCTCAGTCACCCTCGTGCCGCTTACCGATTCTGTCTACTCGTCCATCTCCGGGTTTGACTCTGCCCCTTCGCTGAGCATCGGTGCCGTGAGCGTGCAGCCCGTCTCTGCCGGAACGGCCCCGGTCATCCTTGCCGGCACCGGGGTTCCCAACGATACAA
>JASHUR010000126.1 GCA_030039895.1 Acidobacteriaceae bacterium
GCAACCGTGCCCATCGCCGCGCCGGGGCTCGTCAACTGCTCCGCGGGAACCGTCTCCGCAGCCTCATCTGCGGAGGGGGCTGCTTCCGCAACATGCCCGTCTCTGGAAACAACTTTGGCCAACCCGAAATCAAGAATCTTCGCATGCCTGCGATTCGTCACAAAAATATTGGCCGACTTGATATCGCGGTGCAGAATGCCCGCCGAATGTGCGGTATCCAGTGCATCCGCAATCTCAATCCCCAGCGAAAGCGCTTCATCCAATTCGAGGGCCTTGGCTGCAATCTCCTGCCGCAAAGTCCGCCCCGAAAGAAACTCCATCGCCAGATAGGCGTGGCCGTCGGCTTCGCCAATGTCGTAAATCGTGCAGATGTTCGGATGGTTCAGAGCCGATGCGGATTTCGCTTCCCGCTGAAACCGGCTCAACGCGTGCGGGTCTTTGGCCAGTTCGTCCGGCAGGAGCTTCAGCGCCACATATCGATCTAGGCGGACATCGCGGGCCTTATACACCACACCCATTCCGCCCGAACCAATGTGCGATTCGATCTCATACGGCCCAAGTTTTGTCCCGGGAGCCAGCGCCATTCGGCGCAATTATAGACCTATACCTTGCGCTATACCGTTTTATTTCAGGAAACTATGCCGCCTCTATCAGACTGCTTATGTCTGCACGGCAGCGCACCGCTCACTTCAGCCCTCACGCCCACCATCGAACTTCAGTTTTCCTATTGGCTCTTGCCTATTGGCTCTTGGCTATTGCCTCTTGGCTACTGCCTATTGCCTCTTGGCTACTGGCTGCTTGCTATCGGCTGCTTCTCTTCCTTGCACCCCGCACCCCCCGCGCTATACCCTACACCAAATACTCAAGAGCCCTTTCGAAATGCGGTTTTCCTCACTCATGTCTCACCGTTCTCTTTCCCGTCGCGTTGCTTTTACCCTCGCCGCTCTGCTCCTTGCCGTATCGCCTCTGTCCCAGGCGCAGGACGACTCCTCGCAGCAGGCCTCCGGTCCCAAGGCTCCGGCCATCATTGACGCCACCGGACCATCCGTCAGCCTCACCGACAGCGAAGCCCTCTTCGACATCGCCGTCGCTCTCAACGCCTGCGGATACAACAACGGCCTCGCCGAATCCAACCCCATCCGCGCCCGCGTCCGCCTTCAGGTCAATCAGGCCATCGAGCAGTCCTCTGCGGCCCGCAATGACCGCGATCAGCTCTGCACCTTCATCGACCAGCACCATCTCGCCAATCCCGGTCTCGACCTCGCGCAGTATGTCTCGCTCGGACTCTACGTCACCGCTCCGCCTGCTCTGCAACCCAGCACCGATGAGCAGGACCTGCCTCCCGACTCCACCCAGGTCGTAGGCATCCTGCCCCTTCTGCGCCAGTTCGCACAGGACATTGATCTCCATGTCATCTGGCTGACTGACCGTCCCGCATACGACGCCATCCTCGAGCGCCTCCACGACCCGCTTACCAGGATGATCACCAACACCAACATCTACCTCAAGGAGCCGGCCAGTAACTACGCCAACCGCCGCTTCCTTGTCGTGATCGAGCCGCTTCTCTCGCCCGGGCAAACCAACGCCCGCATCTACGGAACCAATTACGTCGTCGTCACCTCACCCTCCACCACGTTTGCCATCCACATGCAGGAGGTCCGCCACGTTTACCTCCACTACATGATCGAGCCGCTCATCTACGCCCGTCCCGTCGCCATCGAGCGCTTCCAGCCCTTCCTGCGCATCGTGCAGGATGCTCCCATCGCCTTCCGTTATAAGGAGGACGTCACTACACTCGTCGTCGAGTGCCTCATTCGCGCCGTTGAGGCCCGCATCATGGACACCGGCGTTGACCTCATGCCTATCCCGCCCAACACTCCGCGCAACCAGATGGCCGCCGCTTACCGCATTCATCAGGCAGCCCTCGCCCGCGACGCCGCCGTCCGCCAGCAGACCGTCAGCAACGACATGCTCTCCGGCTACATCCTCACCCAGTACTTCTATTCGCAGCTCATTCTCTTTGAGAAAACGCCCGTCAGCCTCGACGAGAGCATCGGCGCCATCGTTTACGGCATGGACGTTCCCGAGGAAGTCAGCCGCGTCCGTCACATCCAGTTCTTTGACCAGAGCACGCCGGACGTCGTCCAGCCGCCGCCTCCACCACCCTCCAGCCTCGATATCGCCGAGACCGACATCGAGAAGGGCGACGCCAAAACCGCCACCGAGCTCGCCGAGACAGCGCTCAAGGACCATGCGCCCGATCCCGCCCGCGCCAACTTCATCCTTGCCCGCGCTGACCTCATGAACGGCAAAATGGAGGCCGCTATCCCTGCCTTTCAGCAATCCATCAAGCTCGGCCACGATCCCCGCCTGCTCGCCTGGTCGCACATTTACCTGGGCCGCATCAACGACGTCATGCAGCAGCGCGATCAGGCCATCGCCGAATACAAGGCCGCCCTCGCCGTTCGCGACGGCCAGCCGGACACCAAGCAGGCCGCCGAGGATGGCCTCAGGAAGCCCTTTACCCTCCCCGGCCAGTCCCAATCCTCCGGCGACGATAGCTCCGCGTCCGCTCCCACCACCCCGTCTGCGACGCAGCAGCAGCCCGCCGCTCAGCCACAATAATCCCGCTTGCGCGACGCAATCTCCTCTGAAACGTCATACTCTGGTGGAGACAGGGACGGAGACCTTGAAACAGAAACCGGAACCGGCGGACCCTCCAACGAACGCCATCGAGTCGCTGCTGCGGCACAAGTTCTCGCAGCCGGATCTGCTCACTCGTGCGCTTACCCATCGCTCGCTCGCCCACGAGAAAAGGCTCGCCGCTCCCGATTCCGCCACTCCCGACAACGCGGCCGCCGACAACGAGCAGCTTGAGTTTCTCGGCGACGCTGTCATCGGCTTCCTCGTCGCTGAAGACCTCTGCCGGCGCTATCCTGAGCTGCACGAGGGCCAGCTTACCCGTCTCCGCGCCGAGCTCGTCAGCCGCAAGCACCTCGGCCAGGTTGCTTCCCGCCTCAACCTCGGCGACTATATGCTGCTCGGCCGCGGAGAAGAGCGCAGCGGCGGACGCAAGAAAGCTGCCCTGCTCGCCAATTGCATCGAAGCCGTTATGGCCGCTCTGTATCTCGACGGCGGCATCGAGGCCGCCCGCAGTTTTGTCCTGCGTGAAATCATCGAGCCTGCCGCGCCCGCCCTCCGCGATCAGATGCGCGGCGCTAAAACCATCGGCGACTCCAAGTCCGCCCTCCAGGAGCTGCTCCAGGCCCGCGACCACACCCAGCCCGAGTACGCCATCAAAGCCGAGAGCGGTCCCGACCATCGCAAGCGCTTCCTCGTCGAGGTCTTCGCCCGCCGCGACGGCGTCCGTGGCAAAGTCCTCGCCCGCGGCATCGGCACCACCCGCAAAAAGGCTGAGCAGGAAGCCGCCCGTCGCGCCATCGCCAAACTGCAGACCATCTCCGGCAGCGGACCCGGGAGCGGCGTCCTTGCCACATCAGGGGAATCCGCATGAGCATCCCCACTGAAACGCCGCCGCTCAGCCTGGCCTCTCACGGTCACGCAGCCCCCAGCCCATCTGAACCTCCCGCGCCGCATCCCATCCGCATCCTCTACCCCACTCTGCTCGACGCCGCCCGTTCCTTCGCTTCCATCCTCGTCGTCGCGCTCTTCATCCTTACCTTCATCATTCAGCCCTTCCGCATTCCGTCGGAGTCCATGGAGCGCACCCTGCTCGTCGGCGATTTCCTGCTCGTCAACAAAACCGTCTTTGGCCCTCCCGGCCACTTCGGCTGGCTGCTTCCCTATCGCCCCGTCCGTCGTGGAGACATCGCCGTCTTCTACTTCCCGCTCAACCCCGCCGAGCATGTCGTCAAGCGGGTCATCGGCGTCCCCGGCGACCGCATCCATCTCTTGCATGGCGTCGTCTACCGCAACGGCCTGCCCCTCGCCGAGCACTATGCTGCCGATGAGCCCGCCTTCCCCGACTCATTCCGCGACAATTTCCCCGCCGGGGCCTACACCAGCCCCGACATCGATACTCACTGGTGGATCCGCCTGCATCGTGACGAGATCAACGGCGACATTATCGTCCCGCCCGGCAGGTACTTCGTCCTCGGCGACAACCGCAATCACAGCCGTGACAGCCGCTACTGGGGATTCGTCCCGCGCGCCAACATCGTCGGACGCCCCTTCATCATTTATTTTTCGCTGCGCGAGCCTTCCAGCACGGATCTCGCCTCACTGCCGCAGGCCCGCGCCCTGTCGGCTCAGAATGATAAACTGAATCACGAAGGGCCCATCGATTCATTCGTGGGCAGAATCGTCAACTTCGCCCGCTGGTCGCGCATCTTGCATGTAATTCGCTGATGCCGCCGGCAATCTGAGCCGCAAGCACACCAGGCAGGAGAACACCACACACCCGATGCCGCAGACTGTCGAACGCGAGGCCCCGGCCCCAACCAAAAAGCAAGACGAAACACCGCTTGAAGCCTTCGCCTCCATCTGTGGAGTCATCGTTCTCGTCCTCTTCGCCTTCGCCTTCATCTTCCAGAACTTCGTCATCCCGTCCTCTTCTATGGAGAAGACCCTGCTCATCGGCGACCACGTCCTCGTCGATCGCATCACGCTTGCGCCACCCTCGCACTGGGCGCCCTTTGTCTACTATCGCGACGTCCATCGCGGCGACATCATCGTCTTCTATAAGCCCACGCTCAATGCCAACGGCACGCACCTCTACCTCGTCAAGCGCGTCATCGGAATCCCGGGCGATCGCATCCACCTCATCGACGGCAACGTCTATCGGAACGGTGTTGCGCTCACGGAGCCTTACGCGCAGGTTGCGACGGACTCCAACTCGTATCGCGACGACTTCCCTGCCGTTCCTCCAACTCCGTACGGCGATGTCACCGCCGAGTGGGCCCTCGACCTCCCCAATCACATTCAGAACGGCAACCTCGTTGTCCCTCCCGGCGAATACTTCGTTATGGGCGACAACCGCCCCGTCTCGCTTGACAGTCGCTACTGGGGGTTCGTCCCCCGCGCCAACGTCGTCGGCCGTCCCATGTTCGTCTACTGGTCCTTCAAGTCCGATGAGGCCGACTACGGACAGACCGGGCTCATCGCACGCGTCGAGTCTCTCGGCCACGTCGCCCTGCATTTCTTCACCGACACTCGCTGGGGCCGCACTCTCCATCTGGTGAAGTAACATGATCCCGGAGAGGATTCACCGGGGCCAACGCTCCTGAGGGGGATTGTTTTTCTCGACCGCCCATGACTGCGTCCGCTACCACTCCAGCGCGCCAACGTCGCCGTCGAATCCTCATCGCGCTGGTCGTCCTTGTCCTCCTCGTCATCCTGCTGCCCCTCATCAGCCTCGGACGTTATCACCACACCATCGCCGCGTCGCTCTCTCGCAGCCTCGGACACACCGTCAACATCGGCTCCATCAACCTCACCCTGTTTCCCTTTCCCGGCCTTGAAATTCACAACCTCACCGTCGAGGAAGACCCCGCCTTCGGAGCTGAGCCTCTTCTTATCGCGCCTACCGTCACCATTTACCCGCGACTCTCCACGCTTTGGACCCTCCGTTTCGAAATCGGCCGCATCGACTTCGATGAAGCCAGCGTCAACCTGGTCCGCGACCCCGCGGGCCGCTGGAACTTCTCTTCGCTCATGCTCCAGGCCTCGCGCTCCAAAGCCGCGCCCACCGCCCAGCGCCATGCCAGCAGAACTCCACGCTTCCCTTACGTCTCATTCAGCGGCGCGCGCATCAACTTCAAGCAGGGCTACGTAAAGAAACCCTTTTCCCTCTTCAACACTGACGCTTCCGTCTGGCTCTCCGACCCCAGCCACTGGCGCATCAGCCTCAAGGCCCAGCCTGCCCGCACTGACCTCGATCTCGACCTTGAAGACACCGGCACTGTCCGCGTCGACGGAACCGTTACCCGCGCCGCATCGCTCGAGCAGCTCCCGCTCAACCTTCATGTCTCATGGACCGGCGCGCAGCTCGGCCAGGTCAGCCGCCTCGTCTTCGGCTTCGACAGCGAGTGGCGCGGCGATCTCCGTATGGAGGCCGACATCACCGGCGATATGGAGAACCTGAAGATCCATCCCCGTGTCCACGTCATCAACGCGCACCGCCTCGAATTCACTCCGCTGAACGAGCTCGACATCGATGCCTTCTGCGAGGCCATGTATCATCGCCCCGCCCACTCCCTCGACCATCTCATCTGCCTGTTGCCCACCGGCAGCGGACACCTCCTGCTCACCGGCTCCGTTCCTGACCTCAGCCGCCCGCAGCCCGATCTCAATCTCGAAATCAACCACACGCCCGCCTCTTTCGTCGTCGACCTGCTCGGCATGCTCCGCCGCACCCTGCCCACCGACCTCAGCGCCTCCGGCGTCATCAACGGAGCCTTCACCTGGGCCCCGCGGGTACGTGCGCCGCAGGTCTCGCAGAGGCCTGGGAGTGAACAAAGCCCCGACGTCCTCACCGGTCACGCCGTCGCTGAAAACGTCTCCATCAACCTTGCCAACGTGAATCAGTCCTTCACCTTCCCGTCGCTCACCTTCGCCACGCCCAACTGGACGCCTCCATCCCAGCCACATCATGGGGTGCCCCATGTCTTGAAAAGACATGGGAGATACTTCTCGTCGCGCCCTCCACTCTCGGGCCACATGAAAGACACTCCCTCCGGCAACATCATCCTGCTCTTGCCCGCAAACTTCTCCGCCGGAGCCGCCACACCCATGCAGGTTTCCGCGCAGCTCTCACGCTCCACCTTTAGCCTGCGCTTTACCGGAGAAAGCTCGCTCGCCCGTCTCCAGCCCGTCACCGCAGACTTCTCCCAGCTCCAGCCGCTTCAGGCGCTCGCCGCCAAAGGCAATGCGGAAGCCGACCTCACGCTCTCCGGCCCCTGGCTGCTGCCCGTCTCGCTTGAGCCCGGCCCCACGACCCAAAGCCAGCTCCGCGGATTCGTCCGCCTCCAGCACGCACAGCTCGCCCCCGGCTGGCTGCCCGAGCCTATCAACATCGACTCGGCCACCGTCCAGTTCGGTAAACTCTCCGCTCAGCTGAACGCTCCTGACGCTATCACCTGGGCCAACGCCACCATCTCTATCAACGGAATCACCGCCACCGGCTCAGCCAGCTATCCAGCCTACTGCGAAGACCCGGCCGGGTGCGCCGCCCAGGTCAACCTCGACTTCCCCTCAATCGATGCCGCCGCGCTCCAGACCGCCGTTTACGGACCCAACCGCGGCGCATTCCTCCAGTCCCTGCTCTCCCAGGTTGAGAGCGCTCCGCCCGCGTGGCCGCGCATCGCCGGAACCGTCCACGCCGCCGCATTCACCGTCGGTACGCTCCGCCTCGCCAACGCACGCGCCGCCATCACCGTCCAGAACGGCAAGCTCAACATCGCCTCGCTCGACGCCTCCACTCTCGGCGGCTCCGCGCACGCCACCGGCGCAATTCAGAACACCTCTAACGGCCCCGCCTACACCCTCAACCTCACCTGGGCTGGCGTCAAACTCCCGCAGGTCGCCGCGCTCTTCCACGAGAAATGGGGCACTGGCTCCATCGACGGCCAATCCACCCTCAAACTCCAGGGTTTCTCCTCGCTCGCCGCCTCCGCCACCGGCACTTTCAGTTGGACCATCAACGGCCCATGGCCCGGAACTCCGTCTGAAGCTCGGCCATCTACTCAATCCGGCGCGACCGCCCCTTCTATCGTGCGCACTCGCCAGGTCCTGCCGCTCCGTCTCTCGCTCGTGCGTCTCTATCCCCAACTCGCGCATTGGTCCGCCTCCGGAACCATCGCCAACCAGACCCTCACCTTCACCAAGGGCCCAGCTACCGGAACCATCTCCTTCGCTCGCAAGCTCAACCTCAACTGGAAGCCCGTTTCATCCGCATTTCTTTCCGCAAAAAAACCGCCCATCGCCATCACCGGAACCCTCGCCCATCCCCTCATCGCCGCCAATCTCGCAAAGGCTTCGCTCCCGGTCGAAGC
>JASHUR010000011.1 GCA_030039895.1 Acidobacteriaceae bacterium
ACCACTTCAAAAACGCCATTTACCGTGTCGCCTGTGCGCGCCGCTTCTTCCACCTCTTCTTTCATGCGCGCTTCGGTTTCCGCATCCACGCAGGCCAGCATCACTTCGTTTTTGGCCGCAACCGCAACAATTTCGTCCCAGGCCGCGGTGCTCTTCAGCTCCACGCGCCCCACGCGGACAACATGGCTCAGCACCTCGATTCCCACGGCATGCAGCAACAGCTTGGCCATCGCACCCGCGGCTACACGCGCCGTCGACTCCCGCGCCGAGGCGCGTTCCAGCACATATCGCGCATCGGGAAAGTTATACTTCAGCGCCCCGGCCAGGTCCGCATGCCCCGGCCGCGGCGAAGCCACGGCTTGGTGCTTTGCCGGATCGCCGAACTCAACCGGCAGCTTCTCTTCCCAGTTCTTCCAGTCGCGGTTGACGATCTCAATGGCAATCGGCGACCCGATGGTCTTGCCATGTCGCACACCGCTCAACACGTGAGCTTTATCTGTCTCGATCTTCATCCGCCCGCCACGACCATAGCCCTGCTGCCGCCGCCACAATTCGCGGTTCACATATTCCAGATCGATGGGAACGCCGGCCGGCATCCCGGAAAGAAGCGCAATAAGAGCCTCGCCGTGCGATTCGCCGGCCGTGGAGAAGCGGATCATATTGATTTCATTGTAATGGAGGGGTCGGCAGTCAGGGCTCAGGGATCGGTTGTCCTTGGCCAGTAGGCAGGAGTCTACATGCGACTCGCCTCGGGATCTTTGAATGAGAGCCGCAGTCCGGTGCAAGATACTATAAGCGACTTCCTTCTGCGATTTCACGCTGGCGGAGCCGGGTTGCTCCCTGCTAGTGTGGTCTTAAGGGCCAACCACGATCGAAACCGTCTGCCCCCTGACCACTTTTATGAGCTATTTCCTGTTCAAGACCGAGCCCCAGGCCTACAGCTTCGACGACTTCCTCCGCGACCAGGAGACCGTCTGGGACGGAGTCACGAATCCCGCCGCGGTAAAGAATCTCCGCGAGCTGAAATTCGGCGCGAAGTGGATTTTCTACCACACCGGCGACGAGCGGACCGCGGTCGGCACGGGCACGGTGGTCAGCGTGGATGCGTCCGATCCGAAAGTTCCCATCGTCAAAGTTAAGGTCGGAAAGCGCCTCAAAAGTCCCAAAGCTCTGGCCCAGATCAAGTCTGAAAAGCTCTTCAAAGATTCGCCGTTGCTCAAAATCGGCCGCCTCTCCGTAGTTCCCCTCACCGAAGAGCAGTGGAACTGGTTCCTAAGTTGAGAATCGGGTCTGCAGCAAATTGCGATCACTATTCCCTATCCCCTGATTTTTCTCCCAGCCACTTCCTCGAATTCAGCAGTTGCCGGTTATCCAGCGCCCAAACCTTTCCGGTCAGTTCGTCCGCGCCCTTGCCTTCGCGCGCTGCCTTGTCAAACTCACTCTTCACCGCCTGCATCTTCGCGTCCAGGTCGTCGACAAAACTCAGTGCCAGCGCCTCGGGGATCATGGGCAGCTTGGGGGACCCGAATTCCAGCTTGCCGTGGTGGCTGAGAATCATATGCAGCACCAGCGTCCGCAAACGGTCGGGAAAATCCGGTAGCCCCGCGATGGTCTTCTCTACCAGGTCGATGCCCATCTCTATGTGCCCCAGCAGGACGCCCTCGATGCTGTAATCGAAGCCGGTAGTCCAGGTCAGCTCGCGTGTTTTCCCGATATCGTGCAAGATCACGCCGGTCAGCAGCAGGTCGCGGTCGAGCAGCGGATAGTGCGCCGCCACTTTTTCAGCCAGGCCCAGCAGGCTCATGACGTGCTCCAGCAGACCACCCAGCCAGGCATGATGCAGTTGCCGCGCCGCCGGAGCCTCACGATAGGCCCGCGCCATCTCCGGCTCGTCCAACAGCGCCTGCAGGAGCTGTTTCAAGTCCGGATTCGTAAGGCTCTCCACGGTCTCCTGCAACCGGCGCCAAAGCTCGTTGACATCAAGCAGGGTTGCCGGCAGCATGTCGGTTTGCACCGTTTCACCGGCTTGCGCTTTACGCAGCTGATCCACTTTGATTTGGCAGCGGTCGTCGAACCGCGTCACGCAGCCGCGTACCTTTACTACGTCGCCGCGCTCAAACTCGCGCGCGATGCGCGGATCGCCGGGCTCCCACACGCGACCTTCCATCTGTCCCGTCTTGTCTGCCAGGATCAGATTGAGATAGGGTTTGCTGCTCTTGGTCGTGCGTTGCTGTTTGCTCAGAACCAGGAAGAAACCGTCGAACTGTTTGCCCTCTTCAGCACCCAGCAGGTCTTCAATAAAGGTGTCCTTCATTCGCGCGTCCTTTTCATAATCGATAAGTCAAAGCGCAGGTTTCATCCTGCAGGCTCCAAATGCAGATGCTTCCGCTGCATTGCCGCCGCAATCGCCACTCCGCCCCACGCGCACAGCATGGGGAAAAACTCCAGGGTATAGCGATCCTCCGGACCCCCGATCGTCGCCAGCAGCGCATAGCGCATCACGAAGTAGGCCGCCATCGGCATCCAAAGACGAGGCCGCATAGAGAGCCCCGCGATTCCCAGCGCCAGGTAAAGCACATTCAGCGCCGCGTAGGCCCAACAGAACACCGTCTCGTGGGGATGATTGTCGTAGACCCACCAGTCCAGGTCGATATCCATATTCTCGACCCGCGGCCGCAGCG
>JASHUR010000127.1 GCA_030039895.1 Acidobacteriaceae bacterium
CTTGCGAATTTCCGCGAGACGCAGCTGAAGTACATTCGGCCGGGTATGACTGCGGACATCTACCTTATGGCTGAGCCAGGCGTGCGATTTACTGGAGTCGTCGAGAGCACCGGATACGGTGTGATACCCGATCCCTCGATCCTTGGCCGAATTACACCCGGCTTGCCCGACATACAACGCACACTGAGCTGGGTGCACCTGGCCAGCCGCTACCCCGTCCGCATCCGGATTCAGTCACCGCCCTCCGGGGTCCTTCGTCTGGGGGAATCTGCAGTCGTAGTCATCCGCGGATACCATCGCAAACATTGATATGGCGACCCGAGCGGCCCAATTCGGTGATCAGCCATTTGCCCGAGCCACTTCCTGGCTTTGGTTTCGGGAATTCGTCCGGTGGGAAGTTGCTCCGTATCCAGGACGCGTCAGCACGGTCGTCCGCATGACGATTACGGCCACGATGGTCATGATCATCGTCGTGACCTTCCGCATTCCGAACGCATTCCTGGCTGCTCTCTTTTCGATTCTCCTGGCCCGTGAAAATCTCGCTGCCACCTGGCGCGGTGGGCGAATCCTCGTCCTTGCATTTATCGGCGCGAGCCTCTACACCCTGGTCGGGATGATGCTGTTCCGCGGCTACCCTCTTACCCATTTTTTCTGGGTAATCGGAAGCCTGTATCTGATCTTTTTTGTTATGCGCACCACGACTAATTACGCGGCTGCGCTGGCCTTCGCAATTCCGATTGGAGTTGCCGTGCCGCTATGGGACCGCTCCTTGCCGAGCCAGGCCCAGGTGGAGGGTACTCTCTGGCCTGTCTTGATCATCGCCGTCGGCGCCGGCGTCACTGTAGGAACCGAAGCGCTATACCGCATCTTCGATCGCTCCGACCCGCTCATCACATCCGTAGACGATATGTTGCTCGCGGTGCAGCAGGTGGCAGAAAGCTTTGCCGCTCACCATACTCCACCGAAGCCGGTCCTCGACAGAGTTCTGCAATACCAAATGATCGGCACCGGCCGACTTAGAGTGACGTTGCAGCGCCAGGGGGTGGACCCGACCCGGAGGGCGCAGCGCGGCGCCCTGATTTCACTTGCAGGCCGCCTCATTGGCCTTGCTGCGAATCTCGAGCATGCTCCCCCCAATCCTGGCGACGATGACGCGACCCGCCTGCGCGCACTTTCTGAGAGGCTCGGAGTAATCCGAGCGGAGCTCCGCGTGTCAGGGGATATAACCGCATCACCTGCTGCGCTCGGAGGGCAGCCGTCAGCAGGTTTCCCAGTGCTTCAGGAGATGGAACGAATCGTCACACTCATCACCGAAATCTTTCAGCGTGATGAGATCGTGGATAGTTCGCAGAACGCGCCAGGACGGGACTGGTGGCGCGCTCTGTTTCTGCCGGATACATTCCAGAACCCGGAATATCTGCGCTTCGCCTTTGCCGGATGTCTGGCTGCCTCCACTTGTTACGTACTCTACAACGGGCTCGACTGGCCCGGCATCGGCCAGACCTCCGTGCTTACTTGCATCGTTACTGCGCTGACCACCATTGGCACTTCGCTTCAGGCGCAATCTCTCCGTCTTGCCGGATTTGTTTTCGGAGGGCTGGTCATGGGGATTTCGGCGCAAATTCTGATCCTGCCGGGGATCGACAGCGTCTTTGGGTTTGCTCTCTTCTTTGCAGCGGGGACCGCGATCGCCGCGTGGTTCGCCACCTCCAGTCCGCGGCTTTCCTTTTTTGGCGTACAGATGGCACTCGCCTTTTACTTCGTCAACCTGCACGTTTCCCACATCGAAACCGACCTTACGATCGCGCGCGACAGGGTAGCTGGCGTGTTGTTGGGTATTCTTGCCATGGGCTTTATCTTCGACCGCTTCGGGACGAAGAGCGATGCAGAACAGCTGCAGAAACTATTGGTGCGAAATGTACGGATGCTGGCTCAGCTCGGAGTTTGTCCCGTGGTACGCGGGAGAGGGATTGCCGCTTCACCGATCAGCCGCCTGCGCAGTCAGATCAATGACAACTTCGCCAGTCTGGAATCGCAGACGGATACCGTGCGCTTTGAATTTGAGTTTCGCCATCGACGCGAGGGAGACATTGCCGAGTGCGAGCGGATCCAGAGGGCCCAGCCAGCGCTGCGCTCGATCTACCTGCTGGAACTCACGCTGCTCTCACTTCGCGGGCGACGAGAGATCGGCTCCGAATTGACCCAGAACCAAAATCAGGCGCTGAGCCACTTTCTAAAAGACTATAGCGATGAACTTATGCACATTGCCGCGTGGATCGCCGACGAAGAGGAGGCGCCTGCCGGGATCAGCGATGATTCCCTCCGGCAATTGCAGCAAACCTTCGAGGACCACAGCTTCCCGAGTGCGCAGGATATTACTGATATCTGTCAGAAGATGGTGTCGTCTCTCCTTTTGCTGCGAGAAGAGTGCTAACGTTCATCTGTTGATGGTTCATTCACATCGTCAGCACAACGCGAAACTCTGCTTTGCCGCTCATCATGCGGGCATAGGCTTCGGCTGCTTTTTCCAGGGGATAGGTTTCGATCATAGCGCGTACGCCGCGGAGTTCGGCAAAATGAAGCGTGTCATCCGATTCTGCCGGCGTTACGCCCGCCCATCCTTCAATGGTCTTGCCGCCCCGGATGAGCTGAGTTGGAGCAAACTCGATTGGATCGGAAGCCACGCCGATCAGGAGAAGCTTGCCGTTCGAACCCAAACCGCCAATCAGTTCGGTCATTGCCCTGGAGTCCGGCGCTGTTGCGATAATGACTTTTGCGCCGCCTAATTTTTGTAACTCCTCTGCTGCGTCCTTCGCTTTGCTGTCGATGTACACATCAGCGCCGAGTTTGATTGCCAGCGATTCAATTTGCGAGCCGCGCCCAACTGCGGCCACCTTGTAGCCAAGCTTGTTGGCGAATTGAATTCCGAGGTGGCCGAGTCCGCCGATCCCTTGCACCGCGACCAAGTCGCCTGGCAGTGCGCCCGAATACCGCAAGGCGTTGTAGGTGTTACTTCCGGCGCAAAGCAGCGGCGCTGCATCGATATCGCTAAGACCGTCCGGAATCGAAACCAATGCCTCGACCGGAGCCAACATGTACTCCTGATAGCCGCCGTCATAACTGAGACCGGGATTCTTCTCGTTGCGACAGAGCCGGTAATCTCCCCTCTGGCACTCGGGACAAGTACCGTCATGGCCGCCGTGCCAGCCAACGCCAACACGCTGACCCTTTCGCCATTCGGTCACTGCAACTCCGAGCGCGTCCACCACGCCGGCCACTTCATGCCCTGGAACGCGCGGATAGGAGATTCCCGGCCGACGACCTTCGATGATGATCGCGTCGCTATGGCACACACCACACGCCTGGACTTTGATCCGCACCTGTCCGGGGCCTGGATTTGGAATCTCCAGATCAACAATTCTAAGACCCGCTCCAGCCGCGGTCACCTGGGCAGCTTTCATGGTTGCTACTGCGACTGTGGTCGTCATAAATCCTCCTCTTCCGGCGGACTCCAGCAGGTATATTCGGTCGGGATGCTATTCTCGACACCCCGACCGATACGACCGTTCGGCACATAGGCCCCTGGCGAATGTTCATGCTGCCAATCGATTATTTGCTTCCTTCGGCGTTACTTCTCTCAATTCGCCTGTTGACAGATCAAAAACAAATCCACGAATGACCACGTCAGAAGGAATCCACGGATGCGACCTGAGCTTTAGTACCTGTTTCTGCGTCGCCCCATTCACGTCGGTGTAGAAGTGGAATTTATCCGGAGCTACTGCCCACACGCCGCATTGTTTATGCAGGTGCTTCTCGAAATCATCCTCCGAAAACATTTCCATTCCGCAGCCGGTGTGTCCGACGACCATGATCTCTCGCACGCCCAGAACGTGAATTGAAAACATGAGAGAGCGCACAACGTCTTCCGTTGCTGCGGTTCCGACGTTCCGAATCACATCCGCATCGGCGGGCTTGATGTCCAGCCATTCGAGCAGTTGGTTGAGACGTGGGTCCATACATGTGAGGATTGCAACCTTCGGAGCTGGTTTGTTTGCCAGCGACGGATCGTGGTGCACTGCATTCTTGCGGTTTGCCGCGATTGCGCGTTCGATAAGGCTCATTTTGACTCTCCTAAATCGCGTTGCAGGTCCGGGGCCCGGTTTGCGGCAACGCGTGGTTTCGGTGTTGTTTATGCGGATCCAACCTCTGGCGCGGACTCCGCAGTCTGTTCTGAAAGCTCCAGAGAGGATGAAGTTTCAAGATCACGAATCTCCTTGCGGTCGCACTGACCAGTCTTCCGGCTCAGAGGGGCTGGAGATCGGAAGATCATGGGCTCGGCTCCAACGAGGATTCTTCCAGGCGGCTCAGGCGAGCTTGGTCGCTAGCTAATGTCGTGATTTAGCCAGAGGAGAGTAATTGCAACAATTGGACCAAGGTATCGACCGATACCTTAGTCTGATGGAATTCCGCCACTACGCCGGTCGCGGTCCTGAAGACCGTTCACATGAAAGAAGTAATGTGTCGTTATTATTTCTCTGTCGTCTGGCACGGATGGAGCGCCGCGGCTTCGGACAGCTCTCGATAGGCGTCCGTCAGCATACCGATGGTGAATGCGCGGTTCAGGCCGCTCGGATTGGGTAAAACCCAGACCGCAGATCCGCCGAATGTAGTTGGCTGTAGCCCCCAAGAAAGATCGCGCTGGTTCAGAAA
>JASHUR010000128.1 GCA_030039895.1 Acidobacteriaceae bacterium
CCCCGCGTCTCCCATCTATCAATCCGGTCAGGCCCCCGCCAATCCGCCTGCTGACCCCGACGACTCCTGGCTCCCTGGCGGCCTGAACGCCCTCGGCAGCCACGCCACCTTCCACACCGACTTCACCTTCAACCGCCAGATGCTCAGCCTCGCCAGCGACTTCACTGGAGACGAAGAGACCCAGCGCATCGTCGCCCGCCTGCGCAGCATCTCCGTCCACGTTTACAAATATCCCCAGCCGGGACTCTATGACCCCCAATTGCTCGCCTATGTTCGCTCGCAATACCTCAACCGCGGCTGGCGTCACCTCGTCACCGCTCACTCCAACGCCATGTCCGACAACCCCGGCTCCACCGACCTCTGGATTCGCTTCGCGCACAGCAATGTCGAAGGAATGGTCCTGCTCGTCTCCAACCCCACCAACATTGACCTGATCGTTATTAATGGAACCCTCAGTCCGCTCGATCTCCTCCACCTGCGCGGACACTTCGGCATCCCTCGCTTCCCCGGAGATCGCTTCGTACCCGATCAACGCAGCGATAACCCTGGCGCACCCTCTGGCGGGTCTTACAACCCTCCGCCTCCCAATCAGTAATCGCCTCCGTAATTGCCGCCGGCTGATTCGCAATCCGCCTGCGCGCCGCCTTTGGGCATAATCAAGACATGCCCGAAAACTCCCAGGCCCCTCGCATCGCCGACGTCCCGCGCAACCTCAAACCCTACTTCCTCTGCCTTCTGCGCAAAGGCCCGCAATGGGATGTCACCCTGGGCCATGAAGACCTCATGCCTCTCCATCTCGCCTTCATCCGCCGCCACACGGAGAACGGAACCATCGTCTTCGCCGGCCCCGCTCTCGGCCACACCCAGGACCCCTCCGACGACGTGACCGGCATCACCATCCTCCGAGCAGAAAATCTAGAAACCGCCCAGGCGCTTGCCTCGCAGGATCCCGCCGTCCAGGCCGGACGCCTCATCGCCGAACTCCGCCCCGTCTTTTTGCCTTCTCTCGACGATGTCCGCGTTGACTACTGATTCCGCGCCTCATACAAACACTCGCCGTCTTAATTTCCTGTTGTCACCACCAAAGGTCGAGCGTATAGTTGCGCCACTTCCCGGTTAGGAAGAGAACCTGCGCTCAAATCAAGTCATTCCTCCCGCCACGCAGTGGACGACGCATACGCATCCCCACGAAGGCGAAGCTCAGTCGTTCTCTGTCTTGATTGCGAAGCGAGACGCATGCCCCAGGACAACTCCCAGGACACCCTTGATGGAATTTGGAGGAATGATGAGTCACAAAGTTACTCGACCCGCCGGGATCGCCATTATCAGGATCGCCGTCTTCTCCCTGCTCGTGCTGCTTCTCTGCGCACAGTCAGTTGCCGCTTACGCTGCGCCAGCGCCCAAAGGCAAAATCCGTACCTACTACGTTGCCGCTGACGAGGTCGCCTGGAACTACGCACCTTCAGGCCGCGACGAGGCCATGGGCATGCCCTTCGATTCCATCGAGAAAACCTTCACTCAATCCGGCCCGCACCAGATCGGCAGCGTCTACAAAAAAGCCATCTACCGCGAATACACGGACGCTACCTTTACCAAGCTCAAGAAGCGTCCGCCCAGCGAAGCCTACCTCGGCATCCTCGGTCCCATCCTGCGCGGCGAAGTTGGAGACACCATTCGCGTCGTCTTCAAGAACAACGCCACCCACCCCTTCGGCATGCACCCTCATGGAGTCGTCTACACAAAGGACTCCGAAGGTGCCGCCTATAGCAACGAAGCCAACGCCGCCGACTCGCACCAGGACAACAATGGGGGCTGCATCGCACCCGGCGACACCCACATTTACACCTGGAAGATCACCGATCAGTCAGGCCCCGGCCCCAACGACCCCAGCTCCATCATGTGGCTCTACCACTCCCATTGCGATGAGCTGCGCGACGTCGCCTCCGGCCTCTTCGGATTTATCATCGTTACCCGCCGCGGCATGGCCCGTCCCGACGGCAGCCCCAAAGACGTCGACCGCGAATTCGCCACCATGTACATTGCCATCAATGAGAACGAGAGCTGGTACATCGA
Source organism: Acidobacteriaceae bacterium (assembly GCA_030039895.1). Classification (GTDB taxonomy): domain Bacteria; phylum Acidobacteriota; class Terriglobia; order Terriglobales; family Acidobacteriaceae; genus Silvibacterium. The sequence goes on from JASHUR010000128.1 coordinate 2,074, forward strand.
CGACAACATCAACAAGTACACCACCGATCCCAAAGGCATCAAGCGCGACTTCTTTGGATTTCACGCTGCCAACGGTCTCGTGGGAACCATCGCGACAGATGGCTTCGCAGCCAGCAACATCAAGTGGTCCATCAACGGATACATCTACGGCAACATGCCCATGATGGTCATGAAGAAAGGCCAGCACGTTCGCTGGTACGTGGCCACCCTCGGCGACTTCAACAATGCGCACACTCCGCACTGGCACGGCAACACCGTCATGGTCAACGGTCAGCGCACTGACGTTATCGCCGTTACCTCCGCTCAAATGGTCACTGCCGACATGGTGCCCGAGAACCCCGGCATCTGGCTCTACCACTGCCACATCAGCGACCACATGCTGGCCGGAATGGACGCCCGCTATGAAGTCACCGGCCACTGACGATCCCCAGTATCCCCGCTCCAAAACGAAAGGGCGCCCGCAACCGCGAGCGCCCTTCTTTTCCATCGGTGAGCCCTAGATCGAGCTCATATTCAGCAGAAACTCCGCGTTGTTCCGCGTCTTGCCCAGCTTGTCCACCAGCAGTTCCATCGCTTCCA
>JASHUR010000129.1 GCA_030039895.1 Acidobacteriaceae bacterium
ATCGAAACGCCGGAAGGTCCGAACATCGGCCTCATCAGCTCGCTGTCCTGCTTTGCGCGCATCAACGAATACGGCTTTATTGAGTCTCCGTACCGTCGCGTGGCCAATGGTCGCGTGCTCGACTACGTGCAGATCTCCAACTCCGGCGAAAGCGGTCTCCGTGTGGGCGATCACATCGAGAAGTCCGAGGCGCACAAGCTCAACAACCAGCTTAAGAAGGAGAAGAAGCGTCAGATCGAGTCCGAGCCGTTCTCCTTCTATCTGTCCGCTTGGGAAGAGGACCGGCACACCATCGCGCAGGCCAACATCGACCTCGACGAAAAGGGCAACATTACCGACGAGCTGGTCAACGCCCGCCGTCAGGGTAACTTCGTTCTCGTCGATAGGTCTGAGGTGGACTACGTTGACGTAAGCCCCAAGCAGCTCGTTTCGGTCGCTGCCTCGCTCGTGCCCTTCCTTGAGCATGACGACGCAAACCGCGCGCTCATGGGAGCAAACATGCAGCGCCAGTCCGTGCCTCTGCTCGTGTCCGAGGCTCCTCTGGTTGGCACCGGCATGGAAGGCGTCACCGCCCGCGACTCCGGAGCCGTCATCCTTGCCCGCCGTAACGGCATCGTCGATTCGGTCGACTCCGAGCGCATCATCGTGCGCGTCGAAGGCGAACATCACCCCACGCAGATGTCGCGCGAGGTCGGCTCCGACATCTACCAGCTCATCAAGTTCAAGCGCTCCAACCAGAACACCTGCATCAACCAGAAGCCGATCGTCCACCAGGGCGACCGCGTGGTCAAGGGACAGGTCATTGCCGACGGCCCCTGCACCGAGCAGGGCGAACTCGGACTCGGGCGCAATGTGCTGGTCGGCTTCATGCCCTGGCGCGGCTATAACTTCGAGGACGCCATCCTCATCTCGGAAAAGCTGGTCCGCGAGGACTACTACACCTCCGTCCACATTGAGGAGTTCGAGATCGAGGCCCGCGACACCAAGCTCGGCCCCGAAGAGATCACCCGCGATATCCCCAACGTCAGCGAGCATGCGCTGCGCGATCTTGACGAGAGCGGCATCATCCGCATCGGCGCCAAGATCAAGCACAACGACATTCTCGTCGGCAAGGTGACTCCAAAGGGCGAAACCCAGCTGACGCCGGAAGAGAAGCTGCTCCGCGCCATCTTCGGCGAGAAGGCTGGCGACGTCCGCGACGCCTCGCTTACATGCCCTCCGGGCATTGAAGGCACCGTCGTCGACGTCCGCATTTTCTCCCGCAAGGGTCAGGAAAAGGACGAGCGCGCCAAGCAGATTGAGACCGAGCAGATCTCTCAGCTTGAGAAGAACCTGGCTGACGAAATCCGAATCCTCACCGACGAGCGCCTCAAGCGCCTGGAAGCGATCCTGGGTGACAAGGAAGTGCTGGCCGACCTGCACGACGAGCGCACTAACAAGCGCCTCCTCGTTAAGGGAGCCATTCTGGACCGTGATGCCATCGAGCGCATCTCGACCAAGAACCTCAAGCGCATCCGCTATGCCGACAAGGACCCGCGCGTCAACGAGCAGATCGACGAGATCGAAGAGATGACCTCGCGTCAGATCGACGTGCTCCGCAAGATCACCAATGAGCGCATCGGCAAGCTGCAGAAGGGCGATGAGCTGGCTCCCGGCGTCATCAAGCTGGTCAAGGTCTACGTCGCCATGAAGCGCAAGCTCTCCGTCGGCGACAAGATGGCCGGTCGCCACGGCAACAAGGGCGTCATTTCGCGCATCCTGCCCGAAGAGGACATGCCTTACCTGCCCGACGGCACTCCGGTTGAGATCATCCTCAACCCGCTCGGCGTGCCTTCCCGTATGAACGTGGGTCAGATTCTTGAAACCCACCTCGGCTGGGCCGCGCACGAGCTCGGCAAGCAGGTCGCGGAACTGGTTAAGAAGCATCAGGACGCCACGGAAGTCCGCAAGGTCTTCCAGGAGCGTTTCGCCGGCACCGCCGTTTTGCGCCAGCTCATGGATCTTGACGATGATCAGGTGCTTCGCGTCGGCCTCGGCATGGATCGCGGCGTCTGGTTCGGCACCGCGGTCTTCGACGGCGCACGGGAAACCGAAATCAAGGCCCTGCTTGAGTCCGCTGGATTGCCCACTTCCGGCAAAACGGTTCTGTACGACGGCATGACCGGAGATCAGTTTGAGCAGCCTGTAACCGTTGGCTACATCTACATGCTCAAACTCTCGCACCTGGTCGACGACAAGATCCACGCCCGCTCTATCGGGCCGTACTCGCTCATCACCCAGCAGCCGCTGGGCGGCAAGGCGCAGTTCGGTGGACAGCGCTTCGGAGAAATGGAAGTCTGGGCCCTCGAAGCCTACGGCGCAGCCTACATTCTCCAGGAGCTGCTCACCGCCAAGTCTGACGATGTCTATGGCCGCACCAAAATCTATGAGGCCATCGTCAAGGGTGAGGCAGCCATTGAGCCCGGCGTGCCCGAGTCGTTCAACGTGCTTATCCGCGAGCTGCAATCGCTCTGCCTTGACGTGGAGCTCATCAAGATGACCGGCAGCGGCGAAGCCAAAAAGCTTCCCCTGCCGACCGTCGCAGCCGCCGACTGACAGCAGCCGCCCGCTTCTTAAAGAAGCGGGTGGCCGCGCAAAAAGTTTGAGCGGCCTTCAGGAAACATCGAAGGCCGCAGGCAAAGAACTGAAGTAAACCGCAGCGCAAAAACCATTGGCTAATGGCGATTGGCTGCAAGGAGGAACACCTTGTACCGTTCCAGTCCATTTGAACTGACCAGCCCGATCACCGACTTCGACGCCATCCGCATCCAGCTCGCGTCTCCTGAAAAGATTCGCAGCTGGTCCCATGGCGAGGTCACCAAACCGGAGACCATCAACTACCGCACCTTCAAGCCTGAGCGCGACGGCCTCTTCTGCGCCCGCATCTTCGGCCCTACCCAGGACTGGGAGTGCCTCTGCGGCAAGTACAAGCGCATGAAGCATCGCGGCGTCATCTGCGACAAGTGCGGCGTTGAAGTCACCGTCTCCAAGGTCCGCCGTGAGCGTCTCGGCCACATCGAGCTCGCCTCGCCCTGCTCGCACGTGTGGTTCTTCAAGGGCCTGCCTTCGCGTATCGGCCACCTGCTCGATATCTCCCTCCGCGACCTCGAGAGCGTGCTCTATTTCGAGAGCTACGTTGTCGTCGATCCCGGCGACGCGCCCGTCAAGGAGCGCGAGATCATCAAGGACGAGACCCGCTTCCGCGAGCTCGACGCACAGTACCGCCCCGCCGGCTTCAAGGGCATGATGGGCGCCGAGGCCATCAAGGAGCTGCTCAAGCGCGTCGATGTCGAAGAGCTTTCGACCGAGCTGCGCGAGCGCATGAAGGCCGAGACCTCGCTCCAGAAGCGCCTCAAGTACTCCAAGCGTCTCAAAGTCGTTGAGGCCTTCCGCAAGTCCGGCAACAAGCCGCAGTGGATGATCCTCGACGTCATCCCGGTCATTCCGCCTGAGCTGCGCCCGCTCGTGCCTCTCGACGGCGGCCGCTTCGCCACCTCGGACCTCAACGATCTCTATCGTCGCGTCATCAACCGCAACAACCGCCTCAAGAAGCTCATGGACCTCCATGCGCCTGAGGTCATCGTGCGCAACGAAAAGCGCATGCTACAGGAAGCCGTCGACGCCCTCTTCGATAACGGACGCCGCGGCCGCGTGCTGCGCGGTGCCAACAACCGCCCGCTCAAGTCGCTGTCCGACACGCTCAAGGGCAAGCAGGGCCGCTTCCGCCAGAACCTGCTCGGCAAGCGCGTTGACTACTCCGGCCGTTCGGTCATCGTCGTCGGCCCTGAGCTCAAGCTGCACCAGTGCGGCCTGCCCAAAAAGATGGCGCTCGAGCTCTTCAAGCCCTTCATCTATCACCGTCTCGAGCAGACCGGACACTGCACCACCATCAAGCAGGCCAAGGAAATGGTCGAGCTGCAGGAGCCGATCGTATGGGACATCCTTGAGGAAGTCATCAAGGACCACCCCGTACTGCTCAACCGCGCTCCAACCCTGCACCGCCTCGGCATCCAGGCCTTTGAGCCGGTCCTTGTCGAAGGCAAGGCCATCAAAATCCACCCGCTCGTCTGCACCGCCTTCAACGCGGACTTCGACGGCGACCAGATGGCAGTCCACATCCCGCTCTCGCCGGAAGCCCAGGTTGAAGCCAGCGTGCTCATGCTCGCTTCGCACAACATCCTGTCCCCGGCATCGGGCCAGCCAATCACTGTGCCTACGCAGGACATGGTGCTCGGCCTCTACTACCTCACCAAGGCCAAGACCGGAGCCAGGGGTGAAGGCCGCGTCTTCGCCAACATTGAAGAAGTGCTCATGGCGCTCGAAGCCAGGGAGCTTGAGACGCTCACGCCCATTCGTCTGCGCTACACCGGTCCTGTCCTCGACATGACCACCGCCTACGACGATCAGGACATCACCCACACCGAGCCGACCGAGTACGACAAGCAGTTCATCTCGACCACCGTGGGCCGCGCCATCCTGAACGATGCGCTTCCTGAGGGCATGCCCTACATCAACGGCCTGCTCAAGAAGAAGGGCATCGGCCAGCTCGTCAACTACTGCTACCTCAATCTCGGCCTTGAGATCACCGTCAAGATGCTCGACCGCATCAAGGAGCTTGGCTTCCAGTACGCCACGCGCTCCGGCCTGTCCGTCGGCCTCGATGACATGGTCATCCCGGAGACCAAGTACCCCGTTGTGCGCGACGCGGAAAAGCAGCGCTTCGCCGTGCAGCAGCAGTATCTTGATGGAGCCATCACCAACGGTGAGCGCAACAACAAGGTCATTCAGCTCTGGTCTGCAGTCACTGAGAAGGTTGCCGACGAAATGTTCGACAACATGAAGAAGGCTGACAAGGCCGGAGCCATGAACCCGGTCTACATCATGGCCGACTCCGGCGCCCGCGGATCAAAACAGCAGATCCGTCAGCTCTCCGGCATGCGCGGCCTCATGGCCAAGCCTTCGGGCGAAATCATTGAGACCCCCATCACGGCCAACTTCCGTGAAGGGCTCACCGTGCTCGAGTACTTCATCTCCACGCACGGCGCGCGTAAGGGCCTTGCTGACACCGCTCTGAAGACCGCCGACTCCGGCTACCTCACCCGCCGTCTCGTGGACGTGGCGCAGGACGTCATCGTCACCGAGCGCGACTGCGGTACCGTCGAAGGCATCTACGTCACCCCCATCGTTGAATCCGGCGAGATCATCGAGCCGCTGCGCGACCGCATCATCGGCCGCGTCTCGCTTGAGAAGCTCAAGGACTTCGAGGGCAACGTCATCGTCGACGTCAACCACGAGATCAACGAAGAGCTGGCCTCGGCCATCCAGGCTGCCGGCATCGAGCGCGTCAAGATCCGCTCCGTGCTCACCTGCGAGTCCCGCCGCGGCGTCTGCGTCCTCTGCTATGGCCGCAACCTCGGCTCAGGCCGCATGGTTGAGCTTGGCGAGGCCGTCGGTGTCATCGGCGCGCAGTCCATCGGCGAGCCGGGCACGCAGCTCACCATGCGTACCTTCCACATCGGTGGAACCGCATCGCGTGTCTCTGAGCAGTCGCGCCTCGACGCCCGCAACAACGGGACCGTGCGCTTCGTCAACCTCGCCACCGTGCGCTCCAAGCAGGGTGACCTCGTTGCCATGAACCGCTCCGGTGCCGTCGCCGTCATCGACGAACGCGGCCGCGAGAAGGAGCGCTACCAGATCGTCTATGGCGCCAAGCTCAAGGTCGAGGAAGGCGCTGCCGTCCAGGTCGGTCAGGCGCTTGCCGAGTGGGATCCTTACACCTTCGCCATCCTCACCGAAATCGGTGGCACGGCGCAGTTCAAGGACCTGCAGGAAGGCATCACGCTCAACGAAGAAGTCGATGAAGTCACCGGCCTCTCGCGTCTCGTGGTTGCGGAAGCAGCCGACGAAAAGCGCCAGCCGGCCATCATCGTCAAGGGCCCCAAGGCCAACAAGCGTTACCTCATGCCCTCCCGCGCTCACCTTATGATCCAGGACGGCGACGAGGTCTTCCCCGGCGACATCCTTGCCAAGATCCCGCGCGAAACCACGCGCACCAAGGACATCACCGGTGGTCTGCCCCGCGTCGTTGAGCTCTTTGAGGCCCGCAAGCCGCGCGAAACCGCCATCATCTCTGAGATTGACGGCGTCGTGAAGTTCGGCGAAGTCTCCAAGGGCCAGCGCAAAATTTACGTCACCGCCGACAACGGAGAAGAGAAGGAATACTCCGTGCCGCGCGGCATCCACGTCAACGTGCAGGAGGGCGAGCGGCTCAAGGCCGGCGAGCCTCTCATGGACGGGCCCCTCAACCCGCACGACATTCTTGCCGTGCTCGGTGAAAAGGAGCTGCAGGCTTACCTGGTCAACGAAATCCAGGAAGTCTACCGCCTCCAGGGCGTGGCCATCTCTGACAAGCACATTGAAACCATCGTCCGGCAGATGCTCCGCTGGGTGAAGATCGAAGACGTAGGCGACACCAACTTCCTGCTCGAACAGCAGGTGGACAAGTTCCGCTTCCGTTCCGAGAACGAGCGCGTGATCGCTGAAGGAGGACGCCCGGCCATCGGCCGTCCGCTCCTGCTCGGCATCACCAAGGCCTCGCTCTCCACCGACAGCTTCATCTCCGCGGCCAGCTTCCAGGAGACCACGCGTGTGCTCACCGAAGCCTCCATCAACGGGGCCATCGACAACCTGCGCGGCCTCAAGGAGAACGTCATCGTCGGCCGTCTCATCCCCGCCGGTACGGGCATGGAATACTACCGCAACATCCAGCTCTCACCCGAGCTCGAAGCGGCGGCCCAGCGCGTCCAGCAGGAAGTCCAGACCGCCTACGAGGAAGCCGAGCGCGAACTGGAAATGATGCGCCAGGAAGGCGAAGCCGAAGAAATGGCCGCCTCGGAGTAATAACGGCGGTCATCCTGAGCGGAGCACAAAGTGCGAAGCGAAGGACCTGCATTTACAAAGCCCCGCAGCAATGCGGGGCTTTTTGTTGCCTTGGCTCCTAGCGAGCCAACAGCGTTCAATGAAAGTCGATGTTTATCACCTTGACGTGAGATATCTCTCAGCGACACTATGTTTCAAAGTATTCTCCCAGTAAACGGAGCCACGAAAGAGCAGCTATTGCCCTGAGTTAGTCCTGGATCAGCGGGAGGAGGATGTGTGGCCAATAAGCGAAGAACATTGGGATTCGTTGAATTTTGCGGCGAGGTCTGGAGCCATTGGGAGGCGCGCTTCGGCACGACATTTTCCGTGGTAGTCACAATTATCCAATACGTATATCTAGCGGTCTGGAACCCACCTCGAATCCCAGCCTTGATGAAAGCGCTGCCTCCCCCTCTCTGGAT
>JASHUR010000130.1 GCA_030039895.1 Acidobacteriaceae bacterium
AAAGGCGAGCACGACCTTGACTGCCAGCACCAGCACAAGCGCCGCCAGCGCGGCGGCAGCGGCCAGATGCAGATTCAGCAGCGTGAACCAGCGGCGAATGTCCTTCATCGCGCCTCCGGTTTCTTTGCCGTGCTCGCTGAGGGCTTCGGCGCTCTGCGGCCCCTGTAGCGGCGTTCGTGGAGCGGCAGCTTTGCCGATTTGTGCTCTGCTACGTTCGCTGAATTCGCTTCGGGTCCGGACTCTGTAACCGCCGGCTTCGCGGTCGAATGTTCGCTTGCCTCCAGTTCCTCGCTGGTAAGCGGGCGATAGTCGGCGAGTATGTCGAAATTCACTGGAGACGTTGCCGAGATAGGCTGGAACTGATTGTTGGGGTTCGAGCCTTGCGCCATGGATTCTCCCGCGAGCCGGGGCGACGCGAAGTGGCGTGACTTCTCGAGGTTCTGGATGAGCTCAATGGCGCGGTCGCGAGCGCCACTCACGCGCAGGTGGATGACGACGTCGCCGTTCTTCATGATCGCCGGATCAAGGCTGACGACCTGCACGCCTGCGGGCAGGACCGTTTCAAGGTCGGTCATCGTTGCCGTCCAGGAGAATGACTTGCGCCGGAAGAGGCCGTTGAGAGTGTTCGCCGTGTTGAGCACTGCGGCGTTCTGCGGCTGGCGCATCAGCGCCTCGTAACCGCGCTGCTGGCGCTCAAACATCTGCACGTGGTTCTTTACCGCTGTTACGCGGTCGGTGGCCTGCTGCGCCTTTCCCTGTTCTCTGCGAAGCAGCAGAAACAACGGCACTGCCAGCACCACCAGCACAAGCATCAGCAGGCGCAGGCGCCGCAGCACCGAGCGCACATCCACGTAGGGCTGGCTGGCGAGATTGAGGGTGATCTTCATCAGCTTGCCAATGCCCCCATGACGCCTGCCGCGAGTCCTTTGGGCAGAGCGGTAATTGCGCCGGATGGATTCGGTACGAGGTCGCGTACCACACCTTCAGAGTTGGCCCCCAGCGCGGCAGAAAAGCCTTCTGCGCCGCCCGGGCCGACGTAGTAGAGCACACGCGGCGCGGTGTGCAAGGCGTCTTCGTAATAGGCTGCGGCGACGGAAACAGTCTGGATCAGGTCGTCGCGCTGCAACTCCGGCTCTGGCGGTAGATCGAGCGAGCGGTAGAGGAGCAGATCGTCTCCGCTGGTGATGGCGGTGCTGACGGAATGTCCGCTGCGATGAACAACCAGGGCTGTGTCTCCCTGCGGAACGGCAGCGAGCGCTGCCAGCATTGAGGGAAGCAGCACGCCGGGTTCGTATCCGGCGGCGCGGACGGCGCGCTCGTATTCCAGGCGGATGGCGGACGGCATGACGGTGGCCAGCACCCGCGTCTGCACGGCAGACTGGCGCAGTGCCTGATAGCTTACGGCGGCGGTTTCAACATCAAACGGGGCCAGCTTGCGCAACCGGAAGCGCACAATGGGCATAGCCTCCTGTTTTTTAGCGGGAAGCGAATCAAAATCGAGCATGTACACGCGCACCGAGGAGTCCGGTACGACAAGAGTCAGGTTGCGTTCGCGCGCAGCCACATCGTCAAGGGCTTTGCGAAGCGCGGCAGTCACGGCCTCGGGATCGACAAGGTTCGGCTCAGCGACTCCGGGTTGCACCGCGCCGGCTGCAAGCGGTGTGAAGGCCAGCACGGCGTCGCTGCCCGTGGTATGACGCGCGGCAAGCACGCCTTCAGGCGTAATTTCGCATGCGAGCGGAGGACGCAGGCTGCTGCTTGGCGAAAGGATGCGAAGAGAAAAGTTCACTAGCGCGAAGCCTCAATAAACGTAACCTTGTTGATCTCTTTGAGCGTGGTCAGGCCGCGGCGCACGCGGTCAATGGCCGACTCACGGAGGAACTGCATACCCTCCTGCTGGGCCAGCTTGCGAACCTCGGAGCTGGGCTTTTTCTCAAGAATAATCTCACGAATGGGATCGGTAAGGTCGAGTAGCTCATGAATAGCGGTGCGGCCGCGGTAACCGGTGCCGCCGCACTCGATGCACCCTGCTCCCTCGCGGAAATCAAACTTACTCCACTCAGCGGAATCGAGGCCCGAGGCGAGCAACGTTTCCTCGTCGTAATGCACGCTGTGAACGCAGTACTCGCAGATGGTGCGGACAAGGCGCTGCGCGAGAATGCAGTTGAGCGCGGAGACGAAGTTGTACGCCTCAACGCCCATATTCAGAAACCGGCCCAGCACGTCGACAACGTTGTTGGCGTGGACGGTGGTGAAGACCAAGTGCCCGGTGAGCGCGGAATTGATGGCGATCTGTGCCGTTTCCTGGTCGCGGATCTCGCCGACAAGAATCTTGTCCGGATCGTGCCGCAGGATGGAGCGCAGGCCGCGCGCAAACGTGAGGCCCTTTTTCTCGTTCACCGGAATCTGCGTGATGCCGCGAATCTGGTACTCAACCGGGTCTTCGATGGTGATGATTTTGTCTTCGTCGCTCTTGATTTCGTTGAGGGCAGCGTAGAGCGTGGTAGTTTTGCCCGAGCCGGTAGGGCCGGTGACCAGCACCATCCCGTAAGGCTCGCGGATATAGCGCCGGAAGCGGCGCAGGTCGTCCTCATGGAACCCGACAACGTCCAGCGTCAACTTGCGAAACTTCTCGCTCATCGATTCCTTGTCGAGCACGCGGAGCACGGCGTTCTCTCCATGCACGGTCGGCATGATGGAGACGCGGAAGTCGATGAGGCGGCCCTTATAGCGGACGCGGAAGCGGCCGTCCTGCGGAACGCGGCGCTCGGCAATATCCAGCTCGCTCATGACCTTGATGCGGGACAGGATGGTCGAGTGGTGCTCGCGCGCGATCGGCGCCATGGCCGGCTGAAGGACGCCGTCAATGCGGTACTTGACGTGCACGGAGTCGTCATAGGTTTCGATGTGGATGTCCGAGGCGCGCCGCTCAAGAGCAGTGAAAATCGTCGTATCGACCAGGCGGATGATCGGACTGATATCTTCCTCGGAGGTGAGCTTCTCGATGGAGATGTTCTCGTCGGGATTGTCCTCGGAGGAGATCACGTCGAACGTCAGGCCTTCCGAGGCCTCTTCGAGCACGCGCTGCGACTGCTCAGTTTTCTTGAGCAGGTCGGTAATTTGTGTCAGGGTGGCAACGCGCGTGGAGATGCGCTGGCCCAGCAGTCCGGCGATCTCATCAAGCACCATGAGCTTGCTGGGGTCGCTCACGGCAATCACCAGCCGGTCGGCGTGCTGCTCGAGCGGCACAAAGTTGTAGCGGAACATCATATCGACCGGCACACTCTTGAACAGTTCGTGCTCGATGCGGAAGTTCTTGAGATCGACAAACTCGGAGCGGTAGCGGTTGGCGAGCGCCTGCGCCTGCTCGATCTCGTCCTGCTCAGTC
>JASHUR010000131.1 GCA_030039895.1 Acidobacteriaceae bacterium
TAGCCGCGGTCGAACTGCATGCCTTCGACGACTTCGAGCTGGGTTTCGAGGGTCTTCGACTCTTCAACGGTGATGACGCCGTCCTTGCCGACCTTCTTCATGGCCTCGGCGATGATGGTGCCGATGGTGGAGTCAGAGTTGGCGGAGATGGTGCCGACCTGGGCGATCATGTCGCCGGAGACAGGCTTGGAGAACTTGGAGAGCGCTCCGCCGGTGACGACGCCGTCGCCGTCGCGCTTCCCGACGATGGCCTCAACGGCCTTGTCGATGCCGCGCTTGAGGGCCATGGGGTTGGCGCCGGCGGCAACGGTCTTGACGCCCTCGCGGTAAATGGCCTGAGCGAGAACGGTGGCGGTGGTGGTGCCGTCGCCGGCGACGTCAGAGGTTTTGGAGGCGACTTCGCGCACCATTTGCGCGCCCATGTTCTCGAGCGGGTCCTTGAGCTCGATCTCCTTGGCGACGGTGACGCCGTCCTTGGTGATGGTGGGCGATCCGAATTTCTTCTCGATGACGACATTGCGGCCCTTGGGGCCGAGCGTCACCTTCACTGCGTCAGCCAGAACATTCACGCCGCGCAGAATTGCCTGACGGGAATCTTCTCCATGCAGAATTTGCTTTGCCATTGCGATTTCTCCTTCAAATCTTGTTGAGACAGTATGAATCCCGCATCACTTCAGGATGTGGGGCACCCAGGGTGTTACTTTTTCTTGAGGATGCCGAGGACTTCTTCCTCGCGCATGATGAGGAACTCCTCGCCGTCGATTTTGATTTCCGTGCCGGAGTACTTGCCGAACAGGACGCGGTCGCCGGACTTGACGTCGAGCGGGAAGACCTTACCTTCGTCGTTGGACTTGCCCTTGCCGACGGAGATGACTTCACCTTCCTGGGGCTTCTCCTTGGCGGAGTCGGGAATGATGATGCCGCCACGGATCGTCTCACCCTCTTCGATACGACGAACCAGGATGCGATCGTGCAGCGGAGTAAAGGTGGTCGCTACGGATGCAGTTGCCATTGCGTTGCTTCTCCTTCACGCGAGGAGTCGCCCCTCGCGGGTTGTTGGTACAGCATGAAAAATAGGCCGGATGTTCCGGTGGCAGATGCCATATCAGGGCCGCACGGCCCTATTAGCACTTAAGCCTTCCGATTGCTAAGGTATCGGGTAGCAGGGGCGGATGTCAAGGGGAGAGAAGGTAAAAAGTGAGTGAAATTCACTCACATTTATCTTAATGCATGCTGCTCAGGATGCGGCCGCTTTTGGTGAACATAATGTACTTATCGCGAACGATGGAGAGGACGGAGATGTCGTCTTCCTGTCCGAAGACCTTTGCGGTGTTGGCGATGTCTTTGGCGCTGATGGGCTTGGTGAGGATCTGGTGGATGCGGTCAAAGCCGAAGAGCTCGCCGGACTCGCTGCGGGCCTCGGCCACGCCGTCGGAGAGCAGGATGAGGCGGTCACCGGGCTTGAGCAGGAACTGCATCGAGGAGAATTCAGCATTGGGGAACATGCCGAGGGGAACGGACCCTTCAACGGGTAGTTCACGGCCGTTGACGTAGGGCGGGATGTGTCCGGCATTGGCGAGTGAGCAGGTGCCGTCGGGGGTGATGTTCATCACGATGCAGGTTGCCTGGCCTTGTCCGGCGAGCCGGAGGTTGAGGGCCTTGAGGATGGTGAGCGGGTCGCGGCTGTAGATGCCTTCGGAGCGGATGGCGCCGACGAGCAGGGCGCCGACCATCCCGGAGCGGAGGCCGTGGCCGGTGACGTCTCCAGCGACGATGAGCACGCTGCCGTCTTTGAGATCGGGGAGGATCTGGAAGAAGTCGCCGCCAACTTCGCGCGCGGGGATGTACTCACTCTCAAGGATGAGGCCGGGAACCTGGGGCAGTGTGGCAGGGATGAGGACCTTCTGAACTTCGTGAGCCGACTGCACGTCAGATTCGAGTTCGCGCTGCACCTTCATGGAGTGCAGCAGTCGTCGCAGCAGCAGGACGAAGATGGCAATGGCGAGGGTGAGATAGGAGATCTGGTCGAGGCCAATGCGGACTCCGAACGGGAACCAGTAAACGTGGAAACCCATAACGGCCAGCTCCGTCTGGAACTGGGCAAGGCCGACGAGCAATACAGCGGGCAGCGCCAGCAAGCCCTCCCATCCCTCCTTGCCTACGCCGACCATGACGATGAAGATCAGCGGGAGCACAAACAGGATGCGGATCCCCACAGACGCGGTACGAAAGAGGGATGTGACTGGATGAGGGATAAAAGTGAAGAAAAGGTCTTCTCCGAAGGCATTGGTGACGATGTAGAGGAGGGTAAGAATGCCGACGACCCTGGGCAGCCAAGGCAGCTCGCGCAGGCGGAACCAGACCCACCAGACCATGACCCATCCGCCGAGGATGAGAGGCTGAAGGATGTCATTGAGCAGCAGAGATAATACGGTGATGCTTCCGACCTGCGTCCAGGAGGCGAGGCAGACGCCGGAGCTCTGCACAGCGGTGAGCAGAAAGACGGCCACCAGCCAGCGGTATACGGGATCTTCGCGATCGAAGAGTACCAGGCTCGCGGACATGATGGCGAGCAGCAGGAAAAGCCCTGCTACGACGAGTCCAAAGACGTAGGTGCGAATGAGCCTCAGGCGTGCGAGGTCATATATTGCGGCGACGGAGTTGATGTCGCCGAGCAGCGGAGGACTATGCAGACCTCCGGCTTGCGGCGAAGCCTCAAGGGTGCTGGGCGCCATCCAGACGCGTAAGGCGATGAGCAGGTCTTCAGGGCCATCGGTCTGTGCCGGAGGCAGGCGAAACATCATGGGCTGGCTGTAGTAGGCCACAGGCGTCTGGCCATGGCCGGGGAAGCTGCCGAAGCTGCCCAGCAGCGTTCCGTTCACATAAAGCTGGTAGACGTCATCCACGTCGACCGGGCCGGCCAGTGCGAGGACTTCGCCGCGATGAACGTTGACCTGAACCCGGATTCGGTACCAGGCGTACCCCCAGTAGTCGGGGTGGCCAAGGACGGTCCAGCCGGGGACGTAGCCGGACCATCCGGTCATGGGATCGAAGGAGCCGGACTTCGGGGTAAGGTCCATGGTCTCCCACGCTACGTCAGAGAAGTCAGGGTCGGCCCATCCGGGGTCGTCTCCCACACTAAACCTCCATGGGCCGGTGATGGGAATGAGCGAATGGCCCAGAGAAATTTGCATCACGCTGGGCAAGGCTGCAGGCGCGGGTGCTGAGGCCGGGGCCGTATTTTTTTGTCCGTGAATCGGTGGGGAGAGGAATAACACCAAAAGCACAGAGAGAAGCGCGGATCTGATCATGCGGGCCTCTGAGTGGGCAAACAATGAATAGCAGGTATGATGCAGATTCGCAACGGTCTGAGCCGGGTTAATTTTCGCTGAACGGGACAGGCGGCGATTTCATGCAGTGACAACGGCGGCTTGAGGATGCATGGTGATGGCGATGACACTGATGTCGTCCTGCTGGCCGTGGGTCTGAGCAGCGGAGGCGATGGCGGCGGCGGGTTGTGTGCTGATGGATTGGGTGCGGTCGAAGCCGAAGAGTTCGCGCTGCGGGTTGGTGGCTTCGACGACGCCGTCGGAGACAAAGGTGAGGCGGTCGCCGGGGCTGAGGTGGTGGGTGGTTTCGGCGTAGGTGGTGTTGGCGAGGATGCCGAGCGGCAGGCCGGGCTCGATGGCGAGTTCTTTTCCGTTGAGGTAGGGCGCAAGGTTTCCGGCGTTGGCCAGCGTGAGTGAGCCATCGGCGCGGATGAGGGCGGCGGTGCAGGTGGCGAACCCGGTGATGTGGCCGTGAAGGATGCGGTTGAGGTTGGCGAGGACGGTGGCGGGCTGGCGGCAGGGTTCGTTGCGGAGCGCGCCGATGATGGCGCTGACGGTCATGGCGGCTTTGAGGCCTTTGCCGCTGACGTCTCCGGAGACGATGAGCAGGGAACCGTCTTTGCCGGGTTGGATATGAAAGAAGTCGCCGCCGACTTCAGTTGCGGGCAGGTAGACGGTTTCAACGGAGAAGCCGGGTGTGGCGGGCGGATTGGAGGGGATGAGCAGGGTCTGAACATTGTGCGCTGCTTCAAACTCGCGCGAGAGGCGTTCTTCCTCGCGGCGTGCGAGCGAGAAACGACGAATGAGGAAGAGGAGCAGGGCGAAGATGAAGATGGTGCCGACAGCAGCGTCAGGCATGAGCACGAACGGCTTTCTGAGCAATGGGAAGCCCCAGCGCAGCGCCCATCGCTGCCAGCCGAGCTGCCACGTGATCAGGAGGATGTTGTCGATGAAGGGGAATCCTTGCCAGAGAAGGGTGGGAACGAGCAGGATGAGCGCATCTTTGTCGCGCTGCAGTGCCCGCTTGAGCAGAGTGACTAAAATCCAGATCGTTGCCGGAATCACACTGAGCGTAGAGAGCAAGCTTGCAATTCCGACGGAAGTAATAGTGAAGACGTAGAGGAAGACGGTAATGGGATTGACAAGAAGCAGGCCCGCGACGATCCACCAGATTCTTGAACGCGGGACGCGAAGCACGATGGAAAAGAATGCAAGGGCTGCGAATAGGGCAGCCGATTCTACCGAGCCATCAATAAAGTCAAGGACCGGTATCGGAAGCTGAGCAAGTAGCCGGCTGATCGTCAGTCCAATATCTATTGCGTTCGCTAAGAGAAGCAGGGCGAACCACAGGTACTCACGTTCTTCGCGGCGGATGAAAAACAAGACGAGGACTACTAGGCCGACGAGCGTGCCGAGAACGGCGTAGGTGTATTCGTCGACGAGTGTGTTCCACCGAAGCGATCTTTCTGTTGCCGCGCGTTGCGCGATGAGGCGGGAGTCTCCGAAATAGCTGCTACCGAAAAACCCTCCCGGGGCATACATTGCCCAGACGGGAGAGTGCCAGGCACGAATGGCGAAATGAAAGGTGTGCGGACCGGATGCGGCGGTGGGCATGGCGAAGGCGTGGCTTGAAGCGGCATAGACTCGAAAATTCTGGATTGCACCGCAGGAGCCGATGAGGTGGCCATCAACGAAGAGTTGGTAACCCGATTCCATGGGGCCCAAGAAGACGGACCAGTTTTTACCGCCAGGGACAGCGACGGTGAATCGATACCATGCGAATCCGCCATAGTCTTTATAGCCCTGTTCTGACCAGCTCTTGTCAGAGCGAAGAAGCAGCCAATTCGAGTCGTCGAAGGCTGGGCTGGACCAGGCGGGGTTGTCGCCGGTGTGGAACCGCCATAGGCCGTCGAGCGAGACGACGGGCTCGCGTTGTGTTTCAAGGTTGAAGGTTTGGGCGTGAAGTGCGCATGGTATGAGAGCTGCCTGGAACAGAAGAAGAACGAGAAGCTTTTTCATGCGAAGGCGGCTTTCAGCTCTGGCTCGCGGGTGATGGCGATAACGCTGATGTCGTCCTGCTGGCCGAAGGATTGGGCTGTGTCGGCGATGGCTGAGGCGGGCTGGTTGCTGATGGCCTG
>JASHUR010000012.1 GCA_030039895.1 Acidobacteriaceae bacterium
ACAAGGCCAGCAGCAAAAGCCACAACCCCATGCCGGACAGCAGCAGGGGAGACCGCAGCATGGCGGGCAAAAGCCTGAGACCAAGCCGGCCCCAAATCATGGCACCCGTCCACAACCAAACAGGCCAACCCCCGGGAACAACCGGCCGGCACAGCCGTCAAGGCCAAACCCCGGGAACAACCGGCCGTCGCATCCGCCGAGACCAAACCCGGGCGGCAACCGGCCGAATCCAGCACCGCGTCCGCCGAGCCATCGTCCTCCGGCGCATCGTCCGCCGCAGTGGGGACGGCCGCCTGCGCACCGGGGTTCGTATCGCTTCCGGTCGAACGATCGCGCGTATCTGCTCCGCTATTATGGGAGCCGGGGTAGAGTAATTCAGGGAGGAAGTCGCCCGGTAGTCGTGGTCGGGGGCTACTTCCCATATGCGTATATTAATTATCTGAGTCCGCTTCCTGCGGACCTTTACGGATATGTGCCTCCTCCGCCTCCGGGCTACCAGATCGGCTATTGCGATGGTTACGTGGTGGTCTACGATCCATTGACGTTCTACATCGTCGCCGTGATTGATTTGTGGTAGTAATCCCGATGCAAACAGACGGACTCCGCGCAGCGGCGGGGTCCGTCGTGCGCCTTTGGGGAGCGGCTTCTGCGCCTGTGCACGGGTGTCGGCTGGCGATTGAGGTGTAAGTTGCTCATTTTAAGCCGAATGAGGTGCTGCTAAAAGCAGCGATTCAAGTGCATCAATGAACCTAAATTATTAATTGCACAATAGAAATTTTGTGCTAACTTTTAAGGCACACAAATCCTGATTCGAAGTGTGAAGAGTTGTCGTGTGAGCGTAGTCGGGATTTCTGACCGATTGAAGTACCAGGAGACGTACATGTTTGTGCGCCGTTGTCTAATGGGTCTATTGCTTTTTGGTGTTGCACTGTCAGTTTGCGACTGCGACAGCCCGGAGTTGGTGTCCATTGCTATTACTCCAACAGCACAGTACTTTAGCTACAATGCTGGCCTAACGGTGCAATTTACAGCCATTGGAACGTTTGACCAGGGAAATCACCCTAAGACCACGCAGGACATTACGAGTCAGGTGACCTGGAAGTCGAACACACCGGGTATTGCAACTATCAGCTCAACTGGGCTTGTGACTACAACTGGCACAGAATATGGCACATCGAACATCACTGCCAGCATGAATGGATTCACCGGTCTGATAATCGCCAATGCCACCGCGAACGTCTGCCCGCCGGACTATACGGCAAGTAGCTCGGGATGCACAGCGCCATCAACCTCTTCGGTGGTACGCGCGAGATAGCTACCCGCACGTTCAATTGCAGAAAAGCCGCTCATTGGAGCGGCTTTTCCATGTTTGAGGTATTGATTGCGATGAGTCAGACGTTGATGGCCATGCCCTCGACGCTGGAGAAGGCGTCGAGCATCGCTTCGGAGATGGTCGGGTGGGCGTGGACGGTGAACATCATCTCCTCGACCGTGGCTTCGAGTTCCATGGCGGTGACAGCCTCGGCGATAAGCTCGGTGGCCTGGGGGCCGATGATGTGCACGCCGAGGATTTCCCCGTGCTTTGCATCCGCAACAACCTTGATGAAGCCCTCGTGCGAGTCGACGATTGACGCCTTGGAATTCCCGACGAAGGGGAACTTTCCGATCTTAACCTGCAGGCCCTTCTCTTTGGCCAGGGCTTCGGTGAGGCCGACGCTTCCGATCTGCGGCTCGGTATACGTGCAGGCGGGGATGCGATCGCGGCGGACAGGACGGGCGTATTTCCCGGCGATCCTGGCGGCGACGACCAGACCCGACATCGCGCCGGAGTGGGCGAGCTGGGGAAGGCCGGCGACGATGTCTCCAATGGCGTAGATGCCGGGCTCGTCGGTCTGCATGTATTCGTTGACCTTGATGAAGCCGCGGTCGGGCTGGATTTTTGTCTTTTCCAGGCCGATGCCTTCGGTGCGCGGCGCGCGTCCGACGGCGACGAGGACCTTTTCGGCCTCCTTGACGACCTGTTTGCCGTCTGAGGCGGTGAAGGTGATTTTGACACCGGATTTGGTGGTCTCGACCTTCTCGACCTTGGCTCCGGTGTGGATGTCGATGCCGCGTTTCTTGAAGCTGCGGGTGAGCTCCTTGCTGACTTCCTCGTCTTCGACAGGGACGACGCGCGGGAGGTACTCGACGAGAGTGATTTCTGAGCCGAAGCTGCGGAAGATGGAAGCGAACTCGACGCCGACGGCGCCCGCGCCGATGACGATGAGGGACTTCGGGATGGAGTCAATGGAGAGGATTTCGATGTTGGTGAGGATGTTGCCTCCGGCCTGAAGGCCGGGAAGCATGCGCGCGGTGGAACCGGTGGCGAGAATGATGTTCTTCGCTTTCAGCGTGTCTTTCTTGCCGTTGTTATCGATTTCGACGGAGTGGATGCCGTCCCTGGCCGGGCCGGTGAGCCTGCCAAAGCCGGGAACCACAGTGACCTTGTTCTTGCGCATGAGGAAATCGAGGCCCTTGGTGTGCTTGGTAACGATCTGGGTTTTGCGGTCGAGGATCTTCTTCCAGTTCAGCTTGCCGGCGCCCAGATCGTCGATGCCGTAGTCCACCGCGTGCTTGAGGTGATCGTAGACCTCGGCGTTGAAGAGCAAAGACTTAGTTGGGATGCAGCCAACGTGGAGGCAGGTGCCGCCGAGCTTGCTGTCCTTCTCGATAAGGGCGGTTTTAAGGCCGTACTGACCGGCGCGGATGGCGGCGGTGTATCCGGCGGGGCCGCTGCCGATGATGGCTACGTCGTAGATTGTTTCTGGCAAGGGGAAAACTCCGTTCTAGTGAATGACCAAACTCCTTATTGTAGAGCACGCATGGAGGGGTTTGGATTCACGCCGGGAGCGCCAAGCCAGAGCGAAGTCTGATGTAAGGGCTGAGTTCATGAAGAAATTTTTGTGAGATGTGGCGTGGAATCAATAGTACAATTTTAACTAAACGGTTAATTAATAATGCCTGAGAAGAACAAAAAATACCGCCGATCTGAGCAGACCCGCCACCGGATTTTGAAGGCGGCGACCCGCGAGTTCAGCGAGCGGGGGCTGGCGGGCGCGCGGATCGGGGCCATCGGAGTGGCGGCGCGGGTGAACAAGGCGCTGCTCTACTACTACTTCCACGACAAGGAAGCGCTTTATGCCGCGGCGCTGGAGGAGGTTGCGGGCAAGGTCGCGGAAAATGCCCTGGCGGTGCTGGAAAAGGACTGCAGCGCCGGCGAGCGGGTGTTGCGGTTTGCCGTGCAGCACTTTGACCGGGTGATCGGGCAGCAGGAGTTTCAGTCGTTGATGCAGCAGGAGATGGTGCGTTTTCACGAGGGGCGGGGCGGGGCGCTGCACATCCTCGCAAGAAAGGCTTTTGGCCCGCAGTTCGGCCGTTTGCAGGCGATCGTGGAGGAGGGCATCCGATCCGGAGAGTTATGCAACGTCGACTGGATGCAGATGGTGTATGCGGCCCTTGGCGCGAATGTCTTCTATTTTCTGAGCGCGCCGATGATGCGGCTGTTCTCAGGGAGTGATCCGCTGCAGCCTTCGTCTATTGCGACGCGGCGCACAGCGGCGATTGAGTTTTTAGGGAACGCTATATTTGTTGACCGGAAATCGGGCGCACGGCTGGCCAAGAAAGTGCTGGCCGCCATGCCGATGCCTGTGAGTCCACGCATGGAGAAGAAGACAGCATGAAACCGCGCAACAGAATTTTCATTCTTATGGGCCTGCTGTTTGTTATCGCACTCGGAATTTATTACTTCACGGCGAACCGCTCGAAAGCGCTGGAGCTGGTGGGCACGGTGGACGCCGATGAGGTGATTGTGAGCTCGCGGGTCCAGGGGCAAATCGAGTCGCTGAATGTGGACGAGGGCCAGCGCGTCCATGAGGGTCAGCTGGTCGCGACGATTGCAAGCCAGGATCTTGCCTATGCGCACAACGCAGCGGTTGCGACGGCGCAGAGCGACCAGTTCAAGCTGGCTCAAGCGCGTGCGACGGCTTTGCAGACCGAGGGCGCCACCGAGAGCCAGGTAGCGACGGCGGAAGCGCAGGTGAAAGTTGCGAAGGCGCAACTGGTGCAGGCGATTGCGCAGTACAACCACCAGAGAGCCGACACGACGCGTGCCGTGGCGCTGGCGAATGCCGGGGTGAACAGCGAGCAAACTCGCGATGAGATGGTGACGAGCCTGAACGCTGACCGGGCGGCCGTGCAGTCTGCGCGGGACAACGTGGTGGCGCAGGAAGCAGCGCTTAGGACGGCGCGGGCAAATCTGCTGCAGGCAAAGGCGGCGCTGGCGACAGTGGCCTCCTCGCGCGCGGACGCGCGCAGCGCCACGGCGCTGGCCAACCAGGCGCAGGTGCAGCTCGGCTATGCCCAAATTGTTTCGCCCGTCACAGGCGTAGTGGATGTGCGCGCAGCGCTGCAAGGCGAGGTGGTTTCACCTACGACGCCAATCGTCACCATCGTTGATCTTTCGAAGACGTGGGTGTACGCGCCGCTGCCGGAGACATATGCGGACGCGGTGAAACTCGGCGACAAGCTGCAGGTGGTGATGCCGAGCGGCGCGACCCTGTGGGGCACGGTGGTCGCCAAAGCCGCGCTGGCGGGTTTTGCGACGCAACGCGATGTGAGCCGGCGCAAGCGCGATATTGAGACGGTCCAGTTGAAGCTGCATATTCCGAATCCGGGCATGGAGTACGTTCCGGGCATGATTGCGAACGTATATATCCCTGAAAGCAAGCTGGTGCAAAAATGACGAGTCCCACGCCAGCAGGTACGCCGGCCATTGCGGTCGAGAACATCGTCAAGCGCTACGGCGACTTTGAGGCGGTGGGCGGAGTGTCGTTTGAAGTGGCGGATGGGGAGATTTTCGGCCTGCTGGGGCCGAACGGCGCGGGCAAGTCAACGCTGATCCGCATGATGACGACGCTAATTCCGGTGACGGCAGGCCGCGCATTGATTGCCGGGCATGACGTGATGCGGGAGGCGAATGCAGTGCGGCGGCTGATCGGCGTGATTCCGCAGGCGCTGACCAGCGACATTGATCTGACGGTGGAGGAGAACCTCTCGATCTACGCCAAGTTGTATGGCGTACCGCGCGCACAGCGGCAGCGCAACATTGCGGAGCTGCTGGAAACAGTGGACCTGACGAAGTGGCGGGACGCGCAGACGAAAACGCTCTCCGGCGGCATGCGGCGGCGACTGGAGATTGCCCGTGGACTGGTGCACAGCCCGCGCATTTTCTTTCTGGATGAGCCGACGACCGGACTTGACCCTGTGTCGCGCGTTGCCGTGTGGGAGATGCTGGAAAAGCTGCGTACGGACATGAAGCTGACCATCCTGATCACAACCCACTACATGGAAGAGGCGGACAACCTGTGCGACCGGATTGCGATTGTGGACCACGGCAAGCTGGTGGCGCTGGACAGTCCGTTGGGGTTGAAGGCCAGCGTGCCGGGGTCAAGCGTGATTGAGGTGCGATTCGGCGGCGACGGGCGGGAGCGCGAAGAGGACCTGAAGAAGTTGAGCGGCGTAACGGGAGTCGAATCGCATGGAACGGGGACGTATCGGATTATGACGTCGGATGGATCGGGCACGACGACGCAGCTTGTAGAGCTGGCGGTTAAGAATGGCGATCCGATTAAAGCGCTGAGCGTGCAGAACACGACGCTGGACGATGTTTTTGTTTACTACACGGGGCGGCAGTTACGCGATGAGCAGGTGAAGGCGCTGAGCTTTGTAATGCCGCCGCGTCCGGGGATGCAGCCATGAATCGAATGATGGCAATTGTGGAGCGCGAGCTGCGCAAGTTTTTCCGCTCGCCCGCGCTGATGCTGATGTCAATGATGCTGCCGCTGGTGCAGCTGGTGATTCTGGGTAATGCATTTGGCGGCAAGATTACGAATGCGCGCGTGGGCGTGGTGGACTACGACCACGGCGAGCAGGCTGTCAAGGTCCGCGAGGCATTTGCCGCAGTCGCAGCCAATATCAATACCTTCAGGACGATTCCGTATAGCAATGAAGAGGAGGCGAAGAGCGACGTCCGCACCGGGAAGATCGACGCAGCAGTGATTATTCCGAAGGATTATTCACGGCGTGTGCTGGCCGGCGAGTCACCGCAGATTGGGCTGGTCGTGGACAACTCAGATCAGTTTGTGAGCGGAAGCCTGGAAAGCGAGATGCAATCGCTGGTCGACGCTCTGAATGCGCCGTTGATGGAGCCCAAG
>JASHUR010000132.1 GCA_030039895.1 Acidobacteriaceae bacterium
ATCCAGTACGGCGAAAGCACGCCCATCGCCAGCATCAGCACCGCCATTGGCCACAACAGCACATGTTCGCGGGCCGTCAAATCGCCCATCGCCTGTTGCGTCACCATCTTCGACTCCGGCCCGTAAAAGATCTTCTGAGTCATCGTCAGCATGTAGCCCGCGCTCAGAATCACGCCCAGTGTCGCCGCCAGTACCCAGCCCGGATGCGTGTGGAAGCTTCCGCTCAGCACCAGGAACTCGCCCACAAAGTTATTGAACAGCGGCAGCCCCACAACCGCCAGGCTCGTAATCACAAACAGCGTCGCCATCATCGGCAGCTTGGCCGCCAGCCCGCCGTAGCGCTCCATGTCATAGGTTCCATACCGCTCATGCAGAAAGCCTGCCAGCGCCAGCAGTGCCGCGCCCGACACGCCTTCATTAATGAACTGATACACAGCGCCGTCCAGCCCTGACAGCGAGAAGCAGAAGATACCCAGCGTGCAGAAGCTCAACGCGCTCAGCGTGGCATAGGCAATCAGTCGTTTTATGTCCGTCTGCACCAGCGCAATGCTCGCGCCGTACAGGATTCCGATCACCGCCAGCACCACCATCAATGGCGCAATCTCGCGCGCCTGGGCAGGGAACAGCCCCAGGTTGAAGCGAAGGATCGAGTACAGCCCCAGCTTTCCGGCAATCACCATCGCCATCGCCGTCGGCGCATCGCTGATCGAGTCGCTCAGCCAGCCATGCAGCGGAAACACCGGAACCTTCACCGCGAACGCCAACAGGAAGGCCAGCGCCGCCCACCATAAAGCATTCGGCCCAAACATCCCGCCGTTTGCTGCCAATATCTGCTTCAGCGCCGGATACTCAAACGTTCCCGTCTTCGCATACAGCCACAGAATCGCAACCAGGAGCAGCGCCGAAGGAATAAAGGTATACAGAAAGTACTTGACTGCCGTTCTCGGTCCGCGCTCGCGCCCGAACATGGCAATCAAAATCGCCATGGGAATCAGCGACAGCTCCCAGAACGCGTAATAAAGGAAGATATCCAGCGAAACGAAGATGCCGATCATCGCCGTCTGCTGCAAGAGGAAGAAGAAGTAGTACTCCTTCGTGCGCGTCGCGATCACGCGCCAGGAAACCAGTACGCCAACCACCGCCAGGAACCCCGTCAGTACCACCAGCCACATCGACAACCCGTCCACGCCCAGGTGGTAGCGGATCGCCGGGCTGGTAATCCACGCCTGGTCCTCAACAAACTGGAAGCCCTTTTGCCCATACGCAAAATGCGCAGGCAGATGTAGCGTCAGCAAAAACGTCACGACCGAGACAAACAGCGCCCACCATCGCACCAGACGTCCGTTCCGTGGCAGCAATGCGACAACAAACGCGCCCACCGCGGGCCAGAATGTCATCAGCGTCAAGATGTGGTCAGTCAACACGAATCCGTTCCTTCCAGCTTTCTATCGCAGTCCAAAATGTGCCGTGAACCCAAAGTAGGTCACAATCAGCAGGACTGCCGCGCCGAGCGCCAGCCATCCCGCATACGAGCGAATGTTGCCCGACTGTACCCGTTGCACAATCGCCCCAAAACCCTGCGCTGCATATGCGCCGCCGTAGGTCGCCCCACCAATTACACCTGTGTCCAGCAGACCCTGCAGCAGATACTTCGAGACGATCAGCAACGGAGTCACAATCAGTGCTCCGTAAATCTCGTCCACCCAGTACTTGTGCGCAACTAGCGCATACACGCCGCGAATCTTGCCCGTCAGTACCTCCGGCAGTTCTGGCTTCGCAAAGTACAGCAGGTGCGCAAAGAACCACCCCAGTCCTGCCGTTAGCGTAGAAACCGCCGCCAGCGTCAGCGCCAGCTGGGACGACCCTTCACGTCCCGAGCCCAGCAACGGATCAAGGAAGTGCCCAATGGCATTGTGCCCGCCCATCGCCTCGGGAATCCCCAGCCAGCCGCCAATCAGCGACAAAATGCCCAGCACAATCAGTGGCAGCGTCATCACCCACGGGCTCTCATGGATGCCTCCATGTCCGTGCCCTTCCGGCTCAGCTTCCAGCACAAGTTTCGACGTGGAGCTTGCGTGAACCGCTGCGCCATGTTCTGCAAGAGAAGCCCCCTTGTAGCGAGTCTCGCCGAAGAAGGTCATGTACCACAGCCGGAACATATAGAAGGAGGTCAGCCCCGCCGTCACCAGCCCAACAAACCACAGCAGCTTCCCGCCCGGCGATAGAAATGTCTGGTACAGAATCTCGTCCTTGCTGAAGAACCCGGCAAACGGGGGTATGCCGGAAATCGCAAACACTGCCGAAGTCATCGTCCAGAACGTGATTGGCATCTTCTTCCATAGCCCGCCCATCACCCGCATGTCCTGCTCGCCGTTCAGCGCATGGATCACAGATCCGGCCGCAAGGAACAACAGCCCTTTGAAGAACGCATGCGTCACCAGATGAAAGATGCCCGACGCGTACGAAGCTACGCCGCACGCCAGGAACATGTACCCCAACTGCGAAACCGTCGAGTAGGCCAGTACGCGCTTGATGTCCGTCTGCACAATGCCCATCGTCGCCGCAAAAAACGCCGTCGCTACGCCGATAATCGCCACCACCGTCAACGCCAGCGGCGATCGGTTAAAGATCACATGCGTGCGCGCAATCATGTACACGCCCGCTGTCACCATCGTTGCCGCGTGAATCAGCGCCGAAACCGGCGTCGGGCCTTCCATCGCGTCCGGCAGCCAGACATACAGCGGAATCTGCGCCGACTTGCCCGTCGCGCCCAGCAGCAGGAACAGCGCAATCGCCGTCAAAAACCCGCCCTGCCACTCCGGATGCTGCGCGACCTGCGCAAAGATCGTGCTGAAGTCCAGCGTCCCGAAGTGCCAGATCAGCAGAAACAGCGCAATCAGGAACCCGAAGTCGCCAATGCGGTTCACTACAAACGCCTTTTTCCCCGCATTCGCCGCCGATGTCCGCAGGTAATAGAACCCGATCAGCAGGTACGATGCTAGGCCTACGCCTTCCCAGCCCACAAACATCAGCAGGAAGTTCTCCGCCAGCACCAGCGTCAGCATGAAGAACATAAACAGGTTCAGGTACGCGAAGTAGCGCCAGTAGCCCTCTTCATGCCCCATGTATCCCACAGAAAAGACATGAATCACAAACCCCACGCCGGTCACCACCAGCAGCATCACCATCGACAGGTGATCGAGTTGGAGGTCAAACCCTGCGCGGAATGCGCCTGTCTGAATCCACGTGCCTGCATGCTCAATGTAGGGCAGGGAAATGCCGTTCAGCCGGAACCAGATGTCCGCGACCTGTGCAAAGGGAATCAGCGTCGCAACAAGCGCAATCGCGGTTACCAGGGCCTTGGGCAGCTTGCGGCCCAGAAGGCCGTTCAATACGAAACCCGCGAACGGTATCACGGGAATCAGCCACAGATGGAGCGAACTGTTCATGATCTCTCGAATTACAGTTTCATCAGGTCGACCTGGTCGACGTTAAGCGTATTCCGCGCGCGGAAGATCGCAATAATGATTGCCAGGCCCACGGCGGCCTCAGCCGCTGCGACCACCATCACAAAAAAGACAAAAATCTGCCCGCTCACCTGGTGCCACTGGTGCGCAAAGGCCACAAAGGTCAGGTTGACTGCGTTCAACATCAGCTCAATCGACATAAACACGCTGATGATGTTTCGCTTGATCAGGAACGCTGCAACTCCAATGCAGAAGAGAATCGCAGCAAGAATCAGGTAGTAGGAGATCGGAACCATCGCTCAGTGCTCCCTCCTCGCTAGAGCCACAGCGCCAAGAATCGCCACAAGAATCAGGACCGAAGTCACCTCAAACGGCAACAGCAGGTCGCGGAACAGCACTCTGCTCAAATCACTGGTCGTCACAATGTAGTCGCCCAGTTTCGCCGTGCTCAGTGACTTGCTGTTGGAGAGGAAGATATACGCCAGCGCCGCAAAAAGCGCCGCTGCTCCCGGAATCCCGATTGCATACGCCGCCTTGCTGCCGTGCGTCCGCTCCTCGCTGCCTGCGTTCAGCAGCATGATCACGAAGGTAAACAGCACCATGATCGCCCCGGAGTACACAATCACCTGCGCCGCCGCTAGAAACTCCGCGCCCAGCAGCAGATACAGCACCGCCAGCGAACTCATCACCACAATCAGCGAGAGCGCTGCATTAATCGGATGGCGCTGGAACAGGAGATTCAACGCCCCCGCTACGCACAGACCGCCAAATATGATGAACAGAACCAGATGCATGTCTTCAGTCGCTCACTTGACAACACAGCACTCAACAACAGTTAACAGGCACAGCCAAAACGTGGCGGCGCAGCCATGGCCGCCCCACGTTACGCTGCGTGAAACGCAAGCCAGAGGCTGGTCGCAAGAATGTTTGCGATGGCCAAAGGCATAAGAAACTTCCAGCCAAAACCCATCAGTTGGTCATAACGGAAGCGCGGCAGCGTGCCCCGCACCCAGATATAAAGAAAAAGAAAGCAGAAGACCTTGGCGACGAACCAGAACACCGGCAGCAGCGCCTCACCAACCACGCCGCCCAGGTCCGCCGGAAACAGATGCCCGAACGGGCTCGTCCATCCGCCCAAGAACAGCAGCGTCGCCACGCAACCCACCGTGATCATATTTGCGTACTCGGCCATAAAGAACATCGCGAATTTCATCGAGCTGTATTCGGTGTGGTAGCCAGCCGTCAGCTCGCTCTCGGCCTCCGGCAAATCAAACGGCGTGCGGTTGGTCTCGGCAAACGCCGCCGTCAGATAAATAAAGAACGCGACAAACTGGAATCCGCCGAACACGTTCCAGCTCACGATCCCGTGTCGCGCCTGCAGGTCCACAATCTCCCGCAGCCGGAACGACTGCGACACCAGGATCACGCCGATCACTGACAGACCCAGCGCCAATTCGTAGCTGATCACCTGCGCGCTCGCGCGCAGCGCGCCCAGCAGCGAGTACTTGTTGTTCGACGACCACCCCGACAGCGCAACCCCGTATACACCGACCGACGTGATACCCAAAATCACCAGCAGCCCGATGTTGATATCGGATATCTGAAACAGGTCCACGCCGTGATACTTGATGTTCGCCCCAAAGGGAATCATCGAGATCGACAACAATGCGCAGCTCAGCGCAATAACCGGAGCCGCAATGTACAGTGGCTTGTACACCCCCGTCGGCATCAGGTCTTCTTTTAGAAACAGCTTGATGCCATCCGCCAGCGGCTGCAGCAGTCCGAAAGGCCCCACGCGGGTCGGTCCCCACCTGTTTTGGATCCGCCCCACAACCTTGCGCTCCAGCAGAACCGTATAGGCAACCGCGGTCAGCAGGATCACCGTGACCACTGCAACCTTCAGTACGCTCAGCAGTAAAAAAATCCAGAAATTGACTTCCACAAGGCCTTCCCAGAGTTTCGTTAGTCCGCCGCTGTTTCCGCGGGCTTCGTTACGGTCGTGTGTGACGCCAGCACTTCCTTCAGCTTCGCGCTGTAGTTGCCCAGCGTGCCGGAGGTATAAAGCCCGTCATTCGCTGGCAACACCATGTCGCGCCGCGTCGCGCCGGTGTCAATCTGCACCAGCTCCGATTTCAAATGCTCGTCGTTACCGGCGAGTAAATTCAACCGCGGAACGTTGTACGCTGGCACCAGCCGCTGAATCTCATCAAAAATCGCAAACGGATCAAACGGACTCAGCTTCAGTTCCAGATGGTGCGCTACAAGCCATACCGCGTGCCGGTCCGCTTCCCCCGACTGCGCTCCGCGCGTCTGTCCCACATCGGCGCGTACCCCGCGTCCAAACGGAACCATGCTCTTCGGCGCTGCGCCCATCTTCTCCGCCAGCCGCACGATCAACTCAAAGTCCGCGCGCGTTCCGGCCTTGTCCGCAGCCTTCTTCACAAGTTGTAGATCGCCATAGGTATTAGTCACAGTGCCGGCCTTCTCATACAAGTTCGCAGCAGGGAAGACTACATCCGCAAGTACCGCCGTCTCCGTCAGGAACATGTCCTGCACCACGAGGAACGTATCCTTCAGCGCCGCAGCATCAATCCCATACCGCGCCACCGGATTCGCACCCACTACATACATCGCCGCCAGTTCGCCGCGTCCCGCCGCATCGAACATCTGCACCAGATCAAGACCAGGCTCTGCGGGCAGGGAATTGCCGTATTCCCCGGCAAACTGCGCCGCCTTATCTACCGGAACATACCCCGGCAGCAGATCGGGCAGCACGCCCATGTCCGCCGCGCCGCGCGAATTCGCATAGTCGCCCAGGCACGCGAACTTCACATTGGGTAGCGACAGCCCGAACGCGACCAGCGCCTGAATATCGCGCCCGCGGAACTCCGATCCGAAAGCAATCAGCAGCGACTCTTCCTTCTTCACCGCATTGCGGAACGCCGCCGTCGCATCATCGCCCTTAAATGCGCCGTCCTTGCCCGCCAGATACTCCACAAACTGCGCATACCCGGTCTGCGGAAGAGTCACCGCTGCCTTCGCCTGCCGCCGCAGCTTGATGTCCCGGTGATTGGCCACATAAATCCGCGCATGATTCAGCCGCACATTCGTGCGAAGCTGCCACGCCAGCGCTGGGTGCTGCTCTGTCGGATCATTGCCCAGCAGCAGAATCGCCGGAGCCGTCACAAAATCGCGCAGGCTCGCCTCGCGCCCCGCATGGCCCTTCAGCGCTGCGGCAAACGCTGCATAATCCGCCGTCCGGTGATGATCGATGTTGTTTGTTCCCAGCACCGAGCGCGCAAACTTCTGCAGCAGATAATTCTCTTCGTTCGTCGTGCGGTTGGATCCGATCACGCCGATTGCCTTGCCGCCCTTCGCGTCGCGCGCTTCCCGCAGCCCGCGCGCCGCAAAGTCCAGCGCCTCCTCCCAGCTCACCGGAGCCAGCTTTCCGTCTGCCTGCCGCACCAGCGGCTTGGTCAGCCGCTCCGTGTGGTTGGCAAAGTCAAACGCGTAGCGGCCCTTGATGCACAGGAAGTCGCCGTTCATTCCGCTCTTGTCGCGGTTGTTGCCTCGAATAATCTCCGACCCATCGGCAGCCGTCCGCACGCCCAGCGTGGTCTTGCAGCCGTCGCCGCAATGCGTGCACACCGTCGCGACGTGATTCATCTCCCATGGCCGCGTGTGGTACCGGTAGGTGTCCGACGTCAGCGCGCCCACCGGGCAAATGTCAATACACATGCCGCATTCTTCGCAGTTCAAATGGTCGCTGCCGTTCGGA
Source organism: Acidobacteriaceae bacterium (assembly GCA_030039895.1). Classification (GTDB taxonomy): domain Bacteria; phylum Acidobacteriota; class Terriglobia; order Terriglobales; family Acidobacteriaceae; genus Silvibacterium. The sequence continues at coordinate 7,246 of JASHUR010000132.1, forward strand.
GCAATCACGCTCCGGGCGCCGCGGCTCTCGACGGCGAGGGCCCACACGTCCATGCCTGCGCCGCAGACGGCGACACACCGATAGCAGAGAATGCAACGCGGGCGGTCGTAGTAAACCACCGGCGACCATTGCTGCTCATCGCGGTGCTGCTTGATTTCGACGTATTTTGATTCACCCGCGCCGTACTTGAAGGTCATGTCCTGCAGCTCGCACTCGCCGCCCTTGTCGCACACCGGGCAGTCCAGCGGATGGTTCCCCAGCAGCAGCTCAATCGTGGCCTTGCGCGCCTGCCTGACCTCATCCGTATCCGTGTAGACCACCATGCCCTCGGTTACCGGAGTTGTGCATGCCGTCTGCAGCTTTGGGACCTTCTCCAGCCGCACCGTGCACATGCGGCACGCCGCCTGAACGGCAAGATGGGGGTAATAGCAGAAAGCCGGAACTTCAATGCCGGCTGCTTTGCAGGCCTCAATCAGCAGAGTGCCCGCGGGCGCGGTCAACTTCTTGCCATCGACGGTAAATGTTACGTCAGCCATTCCAATCCTTTTCCTCGTGCTACACCAGCGCTGCTTCTTCCTCGCGCGCGTGCTTGTAGGGACAGCCCTTGCCGTTCAGGTGGTCTTCAAATTCTTTGCGAAACTTCTGCACAAACCCGATCGTCGGCATCGCCGCCGCGTCGCCCAGCGGGCAGAACGTCCTGCCCAGCATGTTCTCAGCCAGATAGCGAATGTTGTCGATGTCCTTGTCCACCGCGCCGCCGGCATGCAGCCGCCCAATCGACTTCTTCAGCCAGTCCGTACCCTCGCGGCAGGGAATGCACCATCCGCAGCTCTCATGCTGGTAGAACTGGATCGTCCGCAGCGCGAACTCCACAATGCACACCGTTTCGTCCAGCACCACAATTCCGCCCGAACCGAGCATCGTTCCCGCCTTGCCCATCTGGTCAAAGTCCAGGCCCACATCAATCTCATCGGCTGTCATTACCGGAGTCGACGACCCGCCCGGCACCACCGCCTTCAGCTTCTTGCCGCCGCGAATGCCGCCCGCGACGTCGTAAATCGCCTTCTTCAGGTTGTAGCCCATCGGCAGCTCATACACGCCCGGGCGCTCCACATGCCCGCTGATGCCGAACAGCCGCGTGCCGCCGTTGCGTTCCGTACCCAGCTTTGCGTACGCCTCGCCGCCCATCAGCATAATGTGCGGCACGCTCGCAATCGTCTCGGCATTATTGATGACCGTCGGCCCGCCGTATAGTCCAACCACAGCGGGGAAGGGAGGCTTGATGCGCGGCACTCCGCGCTTGCCTTCCAGCGACTCCATCAGTGCCGACTCTTCGCCCACCTCATAAGCGCCCGCTCCGGTCTGCGTCACTACGTCAAAATCAATGCCCGAGCCGAAGATATTTTTCCCCAGAAAGCCCTTCGCATACGCATCGGCAACGGCCTTTTCCATGATCTTCAGCAGGTAGCGATACTCGCCGCGCAGGTAGATAAACCCCAGCTTCGCCCCGATCGCGATGCCCGCGATCATCGTGCCTTCAATTACCGCATGCGGATCGTACAGAAAGATCAGGTGGTCCTTGCACGTGCCCGGTTCGCTCTCGTCGCCGTTCACCAGCACATACTTCGGCTTCTCCGACTGCTTCGGCACAAACGACCACTTCAGGCCGGTCGGGAAGCCCGCTCCGCCACGCCCGCGCAGTCCTGAGGCCTTCATCTCAGCGATGATCCATTCCGGCCCTTTGGCAATCGCCGCCTGCACAGCCTTGTAGCCGTCCAGCGCAATGTACTTCTCAATGTCCGTCGCGCCCAGTCCAAAGCGGCGCGAGGTGATCTTGACCTCGTCGGGATGCGAAACCAGTCTCGGCATGCCTACACCGTCTCCTTTCCGCGCCCGGCCTTGTAGTCATCCAGGATCTGGTCCATCTTCTCCGGCGTCAGCTCATCGTAAAAGTCGTAGTTCACCTGGATCGCTGGGGCCCAGCAGCACGCGCCGATACACTCCACTTCTTCCAGTGAGAACAGCCCGTCCGCCGTCACCTCTTTGTGATCAATCCCCAGCCGCTTCTTGCAGTGCTCCAGAATCCCGTACCCGTCCCGCAGCATGCAGCTGATGTTCGTGCACACCTGCACGTTGTACTTGCCTGCCGGCTTTGTCCGCAGCATCGAGTAATAACTCAGCACGCTCTCCACATCGTTCTCGCGAAGCCCAAGCCGTTCCGCAACCTCAGCCACCACCTCTTTCGAGATGTAGCCCACCTCATCCTGCGCATATAGCAGCATGGGTACCAGCGCCGAGCGCCGCATCGGATACAGCGTCACCAGCTTGTCAAACCGTGCCGCAAGTTCCGGTGAAAATATCGTCTTCTTTTCCGTTGCCAACGCTCACTCCCACTCAACAACTTATTCAAATGCCTTTGCGGTAAACGCCTCCGCCGCAACTTCCAACTCCAGCTTTCCCCGCCGGTCGCTCATTACCACCCGGCTGTTCTCATCGAACTCAAACTTCCCGCGCTCCAGCACCCGGTCCGGCCCCGGATCATCTTCATAGACCGTCCAGCTTCCGCCGCCGCTTGCCGCGTCAAACTCCAGCTCCAGCGTCTTGCCCTCGCCGCCTCGCAGCGTCAGGTGACCGCCTTCGCCTGTATCCACCAGCGCATGCTCGCTCACCGGCTTGGCCAGATCATGGCCGGCCACATACGACCGAATCAGCGCTGCAAACGAAATCCACAACTCCGCATTTATCCGCGCATCGACCACCCGCGTTGTTGCGGAGCCTTGACTCACCGGTCAATCTCCCCTAACACAATATCGATGGACCCGATCACCGCCACTACATCCGCTATCAGCCGTCCTTCGCACATCTTCTGCAGCGCCTGCAGCGTCGCAAACGACGGGTTTCGCATGTGCACCCGATAGGGCTTGGCCGTCCCGTCGCTCACCACGTAGTAGCCCATCTCGCCGCGCGGCGACTCCACTCCCTGGTAAACCTGTCCCGCCGGAACCGTGAATCCCTCCGTCACAATCTTGAAGTGGTAGATCAGCGATTCCATCTGGGTCTTCATCTTCTCGCGGTCCGGCAGTACCACCTTCGGCGCATCCGCCTTGATCGGCCCTTCCGGCATGCCGTCCAGCGCCTGCTGGCAAATCTTCACCGACTCGCGCATCTCCTCAATGCGGACGATATACCTCGCCCACACGTCGCAGTCATCCGATACCGGAACCCTGAATTGGAACTTCTCGTAGCTCGAGTAGGGCATGTCGCGCCGCAGGTCCCAGTCCACGCCTGATGCCCGTAGCGGCGGCCCGGTTACGCCCAGCGCAATCGCATCTTCCGCAGAGAGATGACCCACGCCCTTGAGCCGTCCCATCCAGATCGGATTGCCGGTCAGCAAATTCTGGTACTCGTCAATCTTCTCCGGCATCGTCTTGATGAATCTCTGGATCCACTCGAACAAATCCAGCGGAGGCTCCAGCGCCAGCCCGCCCACGCGGAAGTATGACGTCATCATCCGCTGCCCGCTCACCGCCTCCAGAATGCGCAGAATCTCTTCACGCTCGCGGAAACAGTACAAAAACACCGTCAGTGCGCCAATATCCATCGCGTGCGTGCCCAGCCATACCAGATGCGAGTTCAGCCTCGTCAGCTCATTCAGCAGCACGCGAATCCACTGCGCCCGCTCCGGAATCTCGATCCCGAG
>JASHUR010000133.1 GCA_030039895.1 Acidobacteriaceae bacterium
GGCCTTTACACGCCCTTCGATTTCCCCTTGTACTTCATGCTGCGCAAGGTGCTCATCCAGAACCAGCCCATGAGCAACCTCGAAAACGTCCTCCGCCAGGACCGCCTCTACCCGCATCCCAACCGCCTCGTCACCTTCATCGGCAACCACGACACCATGCGTTTCCTCACCGTCCCCGGCGCCACCATACCCGACCTCAAGATGGCCTTCGCGCTCATCTCCGCCCTGCGCGGCATGCCGCAAATCTACTCCGGAGACGAAATCGCCATGCGCGGCGGCAACGATCCTGACAATCGCCACGACTTCCCTGGTGGCTTTCCCAGCCGCTTCCCCGGCGATCCCGCCAGCGCCTTCACCGCTGCCGGACGCACCCCCGAGCAGGCATCCGTTCACGACTACTTCAGCACCCTCCTGCACTTCCGCGCCCAGCACCCCGCGCTCCAGACCGGCCTGCAGCAAGACATCTATATGGACAACACCGTCTTCGCCTTCGTCCGTGCCGACGACATCGCGCAGGGCTGCACGCCCTCCAGCCCTGAGCGCGTCCTCGTCATCGCCAACCACTCAACCTCACCGCGATCGCTAACGCTTTCCACGCCGGAAACCGCCCTCGCAGGCTGTTCGCAATTCACGCCCGTGCTCGGCGCGTCACCTGCGACGCTCGCCAGTGGTTCGCTCACCATGCAGCTCGTCCCCGATCAGACCGCCATCTACCTCGTCCACTAAGTACGGCCGCTGCGCTACCATCAAGTCAATGTGCGCCCACGCTGCGCATTGCATATACTACGCTCACAGATTCGGGAGCCCTCCGTGACCATCCGCCTTCGCCCGCATCATCTGCTCTGCATGCTTACCTTCGCGGGCAAGGGCTACTCGCCGGAATTCATCGCCAACTTCGAGCGCATCATCGACCGCATCGCCTCCGGCAACCAGACCGTCGAAATTACCTTCGCGCCCGACGACATCTGCGCCCCGCTCCTTGCCGACGCCTCCTGTCACTGCCGCAACACGTCCGTCTCCACGCGCGACACCCTCGCCGCCGAATCCCTCGGGCAATTACTCCAACAACCCATTGAGACCGGAACCCACCTCACACTCACCGCCGCCACGCTCGACCGCATGCGTCACGCCTTTCAACAGGGCACCATCCGCCAGGCCTGCAAAGGCTGCCAGTGGGTTCCACTCTGCGACGGAATCGCCGCCAGCAACTTCATCGACACGCGCCTTCTCGCATCCCGCCCGCCGCACAACTAACCTTCCTACCACTCGCGTATCATGGCTCCTGAATAGAATCAGGAGACCATCGCCGGCATGAAAGTAGGAGTCTTCACCCCGCTGCTCTCGCAACTCTCGCTGCCTGCCGTTCTCGACAAGCTCCGCGCGCTCAACATCACCACCGTCGAGCTTGGCACCGGCAACTATCCCGGCGATGCGCACTGCAAGCTCAGCATGCTCGACGACGCCAACGCCCTCGCCGAGTTCCAGCATGTGCTCGCCGACCGTGGCGCATCCATCAGCGCCCTCAGTTGCCACGGCAACGCGCTCCATCCAGATCCCGTCCGCGCCGGCCACGATGCAGATATCAGCCGCAAGACCATCCTGCTCGCCGAAAAGCTCGGCATCCCCGTCGTCGTCGACTTTTCCGGATGCCCCGGCGACGCGCCCGGCGCAAAATCACCCAACTGGGTCACCTGCCCCTGGCCGCCTGATTATCTCGACATCCTCCAATGGCAGTGGGACGAAGTCGTCGCTCCCTACTGGACCGAACACGGCAAATTCGCCGCCGATCACGGCGTGAAGATCGCCATCGAGATGCATCCCGGCTTCGTCGTCTACAGTCCGGAGACCATGCTCCGCCTCCGCGCCATCGCCGGCCCCAGCGTCGGATGCAACTTCGACCCCAGCCATCTCTTCTGGCAGAACATCGACCCCATCGCCGCCGTCCGCGTCCTCGGCAACGCCATCTTCCACGTCCACGCCAAGGATACCCAGCTCTACCCCGCCAATCTCCCGTTCACCGGAGTCCTCGACACCAAACCCTACACCGATGAGCGTGCCCGCGGCTGGATCTTCCGCACCTGCGGCTACGGCCACGGCGCCGAATGGTGGAAGGAGTTCGTCTCCACGCTGCGCATGTACAGCTACGACAACGTGCTCTCCATCGAGCACGAGGACAGCCTGCTCTCCGCCGAAGAGGGCCTCACGAAAGCCGCAGCCTTCCTCAATGAACTTGTCATCCGCGAGCAGCCCGGCGCAGCCTGGTGGGTCTAACCGGAAGCCATCCTCAGGAATCACGCATGAAGCCAATCAGAACCGCAATCTTCGGCGCCGGATTCATGGGCCGTGTTCACCTCGAGGCCCTGCGCCGCGTCGAGCACGTCGAACCGGCCGCCATCTCCGGCAGAAATGTTGCCGCTGCCGAAAAGCTCGGCTCTGCCTTCGGAGTTCCCTACGCCACGTCCGAAGCCATCCTCGGCGACCCATCCATTCAGGCCGTCCACATCTGCACGCCCAACGCCCTGCACTTCGGCATGGCAAAGCAGGCTCTGCTCGCAGGCAAGCACGTCCTCTGCGAGAAACCCCTCGCCACCACGCCCGCGGAAGCCCAGGAGCTCGCCGCAATCGCCGCGCAAAAGCGCTGCCGCGTCGCTGTCTGCCACAACCTCCGCTACTACCCCATGGTCCAGCAGATGCGCGCCATGCGCGAAGCCGGCGACCTCGGAGAAATCCTCGTCGTGCAGGGCTTCTACTCGCAGGACTGGCTGCTCTACGACACCGACTGGAACTGGCGCGTCGACTCCACGCAGGGCGGCCCATCGCGCTGCATGGCCGACATCGGCTCCCACTGGTTCGACGCCGCCGAACACATCACCGGCCTGCGCGTCTTCTCGCTCTGCGCGGACCTTCAGACGCTCCACGCCACTCGCCAGCAACCAAAGCACTCCGTCGAAACCTTCGCCAACAAAACCCTCAGCGCCGGCGACTACATCCCCACGCCCGTCGACACTGAAGACTTCGGCGCAGTCGTCTTCCGCATGGAAACACGCGCGCGGGGGGCCATGACCGTCAGCCAGTGCTCCGCCGGGCGCAAGAACCGTCTCAGCATCGAAATCTACGGAACCAAATCCGGCGTCGCCTGGAGTCAGGAGCGCCCCGACGAGCTCTGGATCGGCCATCGCGACAGCGCCAACCAGATCATCATCAAGGACCCAGCTCTGCTTCACCCCTCTGCGCGCCCCTTCGCCGACCTTCCCGGTGGCCACAGCGAGGGCTACGACGACACCTTCAAGCAGCTCTTCCGCCGCTTCTACGCTTCCATCGCCAACCCCGAAGCCACGCCGGAATACCCTACCTTCGCCGACGGCCTGCGCCAGCTCAACATACTCAACGCCGTCCTTGAAAGCAGCCGTACCCGCGCCTGGGTCGAGGTGCCTGTCGTCTAGGAAAGGAATCCCGCATGTTGGTCCTCGCTGCCGTCGTCGCCATCTTCATCTACGGAATGATCGCCGCCATGCTCGGCACCATTCTGCCCGACCTTTCCGACCGTTTCCAACTCACGCCGCATCAGAACGGCATTATCGCCTTCGCGCAGGCCCTCGGACTCATCGTCGCCTCGCTCGCCGTCGGCCCGCTGCTCGACAACGAAGGCAAAAAGATCGGCCTCATCCTCGGCCTTGCCTTTATCGCCGCTGCGCTCGCGCTTCTGCCGCGCTCCTCCGGGTTCCGTAGCATCGTCATTCTGCTCTTCCTGCTCGGAATCGGCGGCGGAATCGTCGTCACCGGAGCCAACTCCCTCGCCAGCGATATCGACGCCGCCCACCGCGCCACCGCGCTCAACCTCGTCAATCTCTTCTTCGGACTCGGCGCTTTCGCCACGCCCTTCATCTCCGCCAATCTCTTCAAGCAGAACTGGGTCCGCCTCTGCTACACCGTCGCCATCCTCGCCGCCATCACACTTGGCATCCAGGCCGCCACGCACATGCCTCCGCCCTCAGGCTCCGGCCGCTTCATGTTGGCCAGCGCGGGTCCGGTCCTCGGCCAGCCTGCGCTCTTCCTGCTCGGCTTATACTTGTTCCTCTACATCACATGCGAGGTCGGCGTCTGGAACTGGCTCGTCCGCCACCTCATCGCCCAGGGCATCCCCGAGCCGCGCGCGCTCAACATCCTCTCACTCGGTTTCGCGCTCGGCCTGCTCCTCGGCCGCCTCGGAGTCTCAGCTGTTCTGCTCCACGCCTCCGCGCTCAATGTCACGCTCGTCGCGTCCATCGCCATGGTCGTCTTCACATTTCTCATGATCCGCACCAGCAAGCCCGGCGTCGCATTCGCGCTCGTCTTCCTCGCCGGACTCTCCATGGCGCCGGTCTTTCCTACCGTCCTTGCCATCGTCGGAGGAGCATTCCCCCGCATGACCAGCACCGCGATGGGCATCGTCATCACCTTCGGATGGATCGGCCTCGCCGTCAGCTCGCGCATCATCGGCTCTATCGCCGGAACCGATGCCAAACGCCTGCGCACCGCGCTCCTCGTCATTCCCGCCGCGTCAATTTTGATGGTTGGCCTCAACATCGCCATCCGCTTCGTGCTGCCCTGAGGGCTCAGGCAGCTTCAAGCCTCCGCGCCTACGGCTGCGCAGCGCTGACCTGCCGGACAAAGATCACTGACTGATCGTCCTGGTACACCTGCTTCCAGTCCGGCAGCAAAGCCATTTCATTCGCAATCTGCGTGCCGCGCTCCAGCAGGCAAAAGCTCACGTCATACTCGTTCAGCAGCGTATTTGGATTGCTCTCGGCCGTCGCCCACTCGGCCACTTGCGGCAGAACACCCGTCCACTCGTACACGTCCGCGCGGCCATCCACAAACACCGGATGCTCCGGCAGCGCCCAGATCAGGTATCCGCCGTTCGTGAAGCTGTTCATCATGTTGCCCGCCAGATGATGCGCCTTGACGTAGTCCACCGCCTTCACCGGACTCCTCTGTTCCACCTGCATCATCAGGTTCTTCCGGCTGGGAAACGCCGCCAACACAACCACGACAGCCAACGCCAGCAACACCGCGTTCGCCGCTGGCCTGTCATGCTCCGCGTCATAGCCTTTCCACGATTTCGCCAGCAGCCGCGTCACTACCATGGCCGCAAGAATGCCAAACACAATGACCAAGCGCTTGTGGCTTAACCCCAGCCACGCGCCCATGGCCAGCAGCACAACTTCATGCACGTAGATCCGCGCCTCCCGCTGCGCAATCACGTACAGCCCGATGAACGCCAATATGGCGAGCAATGCAATCCCGCGCGGATCGTTCAAAGGCAGCGGCTTCCACTCGTCAACCATCGTCACCACAATGCGCTGATGAAACAGCGTATTCACCGGATACAGCACCTGCCGCCAGCCCACCGGATTCACAAACACCGCCGCGCACGAAGCGCAGGCCGCAATCACCAGCGACTTCCGCTCCGCCGCGGTCCACTGCTCCGCCGCCAGCGACCCAATCTCATAATCCAGAAACGCGCAGCCCACAAACACGCCCAGCACAATCAACCCGAAAAAGAACGATGCGTGGCAGTTCACCCACACCGCAAACAACACCGGCAACCCATAGAACCATCGGGGGTTTCGTTTGCGTCCCAGGCACAACAGTAGCAGTTCCACCTCCAGCAGCAGATACCCAATCACCTGCGGCCGCACGGCCAGCACCATTGTTGAGAAGAACCAGACCAGAGCCCCGCCCAGAAAGCCAACCTTCGCATTGCCCGAATACTGCGAGCAAAGCAGGTAGCCGGCAATCGCCAACGCTGAGGCGAACACACAGAGCCACACCATCAGGCCGGTATAGCCGCCCAGCCGGTACGCGCCGTAGATCAGCACCTGCGACAGCCACTCATGCGGAACCCAGGCGTGGTGATGGGTTGTGTAGGAGAAAAGATCGGTGGTGGGAATATGGTGGCCGTTCCAGATCACCTGGCCTGTCCGCAGGTGCCACCACATGTCGGGATCATCAAAGCGGTCCCGCACCGTGAGCACAGCCAGGACCGACAGCGCTCCGGCGATTGCAACTGGAAATGAAAGAATTCTCCGCAGCGCTCTGGTAGTGCCCGATCGGGCCCGCGATCCATCTACCAGCGGCGCAATGCTCAAGCCGTTTCCATATCCATATTGTCGTGCGCAATTATGGGCTCGCGCTCAGCAAGCCGGATCAGCCGATGTAGATAGGCTCGTGAAATGTTCAGGCTGCGCGCGGCCATGGTCTTGTTCCCGTTATTCTCCCGCACGGCGTTGGCTGCCAGTTTCACCTTGTAGTCGCGCAACTGCCGCTCGAATGAGTTCACCGGGTGGTAGTCCCCGATATTCATCACGTACTCGTCCTGAATATTTCGCGGCAGGTCCTCTTCCGTGATCTTCGTCCCTGAAGTAAGAATGATCGCCCGTTGAATCACATTCTCCAACTCGCGCACATTGCCCGGCCAGGAGTATCCCTGGAGCAGCGACATCGCCGCCGGTTCAATCTCATCCACCTGCTTCTGGTACACCTGCGAGTAGTGCCGCAGAAAATGATTGGCAATCAGCGGAATGTCCTCCGCCCGCTCCTGCAGCGGCGGAGCCGTAATCTTCATTACGTTGATCCGGTAATACAGGTCCAGACGGAATTTCCCTTGCGAAACCAATTCGCCCAGATCCGCGTGCGTCGCAAAAATCAGCCGCGCCCGCAGCGGAATCAGCTTCGTGCTCCCCAGCCGGCTGAACTCCCTCTGCTGCAGCACCCGAAGTAACTTCACCTGCACCGCCGGGCTCAGCTCTCCAATTTCATCCAGGAACAGTGTGCCTTCGCCGGCCTGCTCCAGGTAACCTTCGCGTGCGCCAACCGTGCCGGTATAGGCGCCCTTTTCATGTCCGAAAAGCTCAGCCTCAATCAACGTCTCCGGAATCGCTCCGCAGCACACCGCCACAAACGGCCGCAGCGAGTGTGCGCCCAGGTTGTGGATTGCGCGCGCGATCAGTTCCTTTCCGGTACCGCTCTCGCCCGTTACCAGCACTGAGGCATTCAAGCTGGCAACCCGGCGCACGAGGTTGTACACCTCCTGCATCAGGGGGCTCGAACCGATCATCTGATCGCACGACGTCACTGCCTCCGGCTGCTTCGCGGCCCCACTCTCTCTACGCAGCATCGTCCGCTCATGCACACGACGCATGATCGCTCGCAACTCTCTCACTGACGGTGGTTTACGACAGTTACTGTAGGCTCCCAGCCGAACCAGTTCCTCGGCCACTCCGCGCAAACCATCGTCCGCCATGACGACAGAAGAAACCTGCGCCGCCACAATCCGCCTGCATGAGGCAATCCGCTCGTTCAGTAGGTTCTGATCGGAATCCAGGTCAAGAATGACCGCATCCAGGCTGCCGTCAGAGAGCTTCTGGTTCACGCCCTCTTCACTGGGCTCCAGTTGAACAAGGAATTCTTGTCCTAAGGCAGATGACAAAACGGACAACAGTGTTCGATCTTCAGAATACAACCCAATCCGCACCATATTGGGTAATCTCCTTCACAATCCACTCTGGCAAAGTCAATCTCATGCAGCTTTCGGGGGGCCGGAGGTTTCCCTCCCTAGCTATATAAGGTGACGTTCCTCTTGCAAACGAATCAACGTCTGCTTTCGGTACCAGTATTCGCCGCTGAGGATACGACGAACCTTTTTTGTGTGCCTTGTAGATAGTTATTGATAACTAAACACAACGCGATTGTCCAGAGAAATTTCAACAACTGTAAAGGCAAGTATACGTGTCAAAAGTACTATAGTATACATTACATAAGTAATATAATACTCACCCCCAACCGCTCTGGTCATCCAATTGCTGCCGTTCCCCCGAATGACATTCCGTCGTAATCTCCCTGATTTGTTATCTTTGACCGCTGCGGTCGCCGTTTCCCGCTTCGCCTTCCGCAGTCATGTACTTTACGACCTGGACTCCGTGAATTTCGCTCTGGCTATGAAGCGCTTTGACCCGAGCGTCTTTCAGGCACACCCGCCCGGATATTACCTTTATGCATGTCTCGGACGTCTGTGCAACCTCATCTTCCATAATCCCAACCTCTCTCTAGTCGTTCTCAGCATTCTCGCCAGCTGTGGTCTGCTCATCGTGATCTACCAGTTCGCCCTGGAGTGGTTTGGCCTTAGCGCCGCGCGTTTTGCCTCCCTGCTCTTCCTCTTCTCTCCTCTCGGATGGTTTCACGGCACTGTCGCCCTTACATATATTGTCGGCGCCTTCTGCTCTGCGCTCTTCGGTTACCTTTGCTGGCGTCTGTATTCAGGCCAGGAAGCCTTTCTGGTGCCGGCGGGCGTCGCCCTCGGCGTCGCCGCCGGAATCCGTCCTTCGGAATTGCTCTTTCTCGCACCTCTTTACCTGTTTTCGATGGGCCGGCTTAACCCTAAAAAGCTCCTGCTGGCGTTAGCCGTCCTGCTCATTACAATCCTGGCCTGGTTTGTGCCCATGATCGCGGCCAGCGGGGGCCTCAAACCCTATTTCGGCGCATTGTTCGCATTGTGGAAGATGGTGCCCGGTAAAAAGACAGTATTTAACTCCTCACCCGCATACACAGTCGCGCGTGCCTTCACCATTCTCTTTATCTATGTTCTGACCTTCGGCGCAGCCTCCTTCGCTCCCATCGCCGAAAAAATCCGCACCTCTCCCATCGACCCCCGCAAAACTCGCTTTACCCTCGTCTGGATCACCCCTGCCCTTTGCTTTTTTACCTTCATCTTTCTGGTCTTCATCAACAGCGGATACCTGCTGTTGCTCATGGCTCCGGGCTGCTTATGGCTCGGCTTCTGGGCTTCGGAGTGGTATACGAATTCCACTCTGCGCAAGCCCGCCAAAGTCGCACTGATCGTTGCCTGCGCCGCCGTCAATACGCTCGTCTTTCTCGCTGCGCCGCTTTATTGCTCCTATCGCAGCGTTTGCCAGTTTCAGGCGGAACTAAAAAACATTCAGACCACGCTCCCGCAGCTTGGCCCACCCTCCAGCACCCTCATCGTCAGCTTTGACTCCCATTTCCTCGGCTTCCGCCACGCGGGCTACTACCTGCCCCGGTATCACGTCATCGAATACCCTGAAGTCAATATGGGCTACGGCATCCGGGTCTTTACTATGTACGAACGCGATACCTGTCTGGTCTCCCGTCTCCCCAGTTCCTACTCGCAGTTCGTGCTCTACCCCCTGCCGGCTCACGGCGCACAGTTCAAGCAGTATCTCGCGGAGATCCTTCCCAAACTCCCCGCCGGAGACCTGCACACGGTGACTCTGAATGGCCACATGTATATCTCAGGGCCCATCGCCGACTTGCATTTCCTCTTCCCAAAGCTCGGCAAAGAATCAAAGTGATTACATGATTTGGTGTGTATGCCCCGCTTCACCGCTGCGGACTCCATGTAAACTGGTGTTCACACCAGTCGGGATTCTGCTGTTCAGAAGGCAATAAATTGTTGCTTTCTCTCTTCCTTCGCGGATTTGGAGGAAGAATTGCTGCGGCAGTTTGAGATACCTGTTCAAGAGAAGGGCTCCAAGAATGCATTCCTCCATCGCCTGGTGGCCAACATTTATCGTTCTCGCCGTGGCCACTTTCACGGACCTGCGCAGCCGCCGGATTCCGAACTGGCTGGTGCTGCCTTTTCTCGTCATTGGTATCGGTGTCTCAGGATGGCTTCATGGATGGACCGGCGCATGGCATAGCCTGGCCGGAATTGCTCTGGGAGGTTTTATCTTCGGCATCCTTTCCCTGATGGGCGGCATGGGAATGGGAGACGTTAAGCTCTGCGCTGCGATCGGTGCGTGGATTTGGCCCCAACAGCTCATTATTGCGTTGGTGCTAACCGGCATGGTTGGGGGTATCATGGCACTGTGCTGGGCCGCGGTGGGCGGGTTTCTTGGCGAGCTCTTTCAGGGCACAGGAAATTTGATCTTCGGCATCGGGAAGCGTGGTATCAAACCTGATCCGGAGATGAATCTTTCTAATCCCTTAGCGCGGAAAATGCCGTATGCTCCAGCCATCGCCATTGGGACGCTGGTTTCATTTCTTGCCCATGCCCGCTGAGTAATGGATATAGCACATAATGATTCTGAGTTTAAAAATTCGCCAGCGTCCGCTCCTCCCCAGCGTTGCTGGAAGTAGGGAGTAGTTAATTCGCATGTCTACCTTTACGCAGGATCCCGATACGCTCGGAGCGAACGTTCTCTCAGTGGCCCTCATCGGTCCCGAGGAAGCGCGCCGCCGCGAAATCGCCCTGGCCGTGAATGGCCCCCAGGCCAGCGTTGTACGTGAATTTCGCAATTATCCCGAGCTTGACGATGTCCCTCAGATCATCGAAGAGGGCTACAACATCATAATTATTGACCTCGACAGCAATCAGGAACAGGCCCTCGACCTGGTCGAACATATCGGCGCTCATGGCTCGGTCACCGTCATGGTCTACTCTGCCAGCACAGACCCCGAGCTTCTGGTCCGCTGCATGCGTGCCGGCGCCCGTGAATTCCTCACGCAACCTTTTTCTCAGAACGCCCTCGCGGAAGCGCTCGTGCGCGCCTCAGTTCGCCGCCCCACGTCGCGCGTCAAAAAGACTGCAGGAAGGCTTCTGGTGTTCACAGGCGCCAAAGGCGGCTCTGGAGTCACCACCATCGCCAGCAACTTCGCGATCGCCCTTGCCCAGGAATCCGGTCAGAGCACTCTGCTCCTTGATCTCGACCTCCCGCTCGGCGCGGCCGCTCTCGACCTGGGCATCACCGCCCCTTTCTCCACCGTCGATGCCATCCATAACATCAACCGCCTGGACTCCAATTTTCTCGGGCGTCTGCTTATCAAGCATTCAACCGGGCTTCAGGTCCTCTCGGCGCCGGATAAGTACTCACCGGTCACCATCTCTGTAGAAACCGTGGAAAAGCTGCTCACCGTCGCACGCCAGGACTTTGATTACGTCGTGGTCGATGCCGGCTCGTCGGCGGGTGCAGCGTACACTACGCTCCTTGATGCAGCCTCAACTATCTATCTCGTGACTCAGGTCAGCATCTCGGAGCTGCGCAACTCCAACCGTCTTATCACGGAATTTTTTGCCTGCCGCTCTACAAAAGTGCAGATTATATTGAATCGCTTCACGCCTCGTTCTTTGGTAATTGATGAAGAAAGCATTACAAAAGCGCTCACCCTGCCTCCGGCCTGGAAGATTCCCAGCGATTATCCGGTGGTGCGGCAGGCGCAAAATAGCGCAACCCCTTTCGTAATGGGCGATTCAGCCATTGCGGACATAATCCGGCAAATGGCCAGAGTTGCCTGCGGTCTGCCGGCAAATTCTGAAAAGAAAAAGCGATTCGGCTTGGGACTCTTTGGGTAGAACTTTTATCTCCCCTGCTGTGAATTGAAACTTAGGAATGGCATAGCGTGGAACCACTCAATATCGAGCAGTTTAAGGCAGAAGTACATAAGACGCTGATCTCAAGACTGGATCTTGAGAAGCTCTCCCGCGTCAACAGCAGTCAGGCACGGCATGCCGTCGCCGGAATGATCAGCGAGATCATTGCGGGTCAGCGCATTCCGCTCAACCTCAATGAGCAGGAAAAGATCCAGGAAGAGCTGCTTGACGAGGTCTTCGGACTCGGCCCGCTCGAACCACTGTTGCGCGACAAGAGCATCTCCGACATCATGGTCAACGGCAAGGATAGCGTCTTCATTGAAAAAGGCGGCATCCTGCGCAAGATCGACGCGGCCTTTCGCGACGACCGCCACCTCATGCAGATCATCGACCGTATCGTCTCCCGTGTCGGGCGCCGTGTAGATGAGTCCTCGCCGATGGTCGACGCACGACTACCTGACGGCTCCCGCGTCAACGCCATCATCCCGCCCCTCGCGCTCGATGGACCCGCATTGTCCATCCGCCGCTTCGGCACTGGCCCTCTGATCGCCAATCAACTCGTGGCCCTCAAGAGCATCTCGCCCGAGATGATGGAACTGCTCGCCGCCGCCGTGCGCGCGCGCATCAGCGTCCTGGTCTCAGGAGGCACAGGCGCCGGTAAAACAACGCTGCTCAACATCCTGTCTCAGTACATCCCGCAGGGTGAGCGCGTCGTTACCATCGAAGACGCTGCCGAACTCCAGCTCGCAATGCAGAACATCGTGCGGCTTGAAACCCGCCCCCCCAACGTCGAAGGTCAGGGCGCAATCCGTCAGCGTCAGTTGCTCATCAACGCCCTCCGTATGCGGCCGGATCGCATCATCATTGGCGAGGTCCGCGGCGAGGAAGCGTTCGATATGCTCCAGGCCATGAACACCGGCCACGAAGGCTCGATGACCACCATCCACGCCAACACCACGCGTGACGCCCTCTCCCGGCTCGAATCCATGGTCGCCATGACCAACCTCAACCTGCCGGAAAGAACCGTGCGCCAGCAGATCTCCTCGGCCATCTCTGTCGTCGTTCAGGTCTCCCGCCTCAGCGACGGCAGCCGCCGCGTCGTGAATATTTCCGAGATCACCGGCATGGAAGAGAACGTCGTCAGCATGCATGAGATCTTCAGTTTTCAGAGAAAAGGCATTGGGCCGGATGGAAAAGTCGTCGGCGTGTTCCAGCCCAGCCGCATTCGCCCCAAGTTCCTCGACCGGTTGCGTGTGTCGGGCATCATGCTCCCACCCAGCATGTTCGAAACCGCAACGGAAGTGAGCTAGAAAGACGGCAAGGAGGTTAGGTTGAAATGCTGATTGTAATCATCCTCGTATTTCTCGGCGTGTTTTCGATCTCTGCGCTGCTGTTGATCGCCACCGGCACCGGCGCCTCGCAGGCAACCAAGCGCACTCTCACCGTGCTCCACGCTGCTCTCAGTGCCGCAGACCCAACGCCGCCCGATCCCATCGTGGATGTCCGCAAGCAAGAGTTGTTCAGCGCCCTCCCCTCTCTCAATCGCATCCTCCTCAAGCTCGAACTCGCTCCCCGGCTGCGTCTGCTTCTCTACCAGGCCGACCTCCGCTGGACCGCCGGCAGCCTCATCCTGATGAGCCTAACCGCTTGCTTTATTCCCATATACATTATCCACTGGCGCACCGGCTCTGCTCTCCTTGCCATGCTCGTCGGCATTGTTACGGGCTGCATTCCATTCTTCTTTGTTCTCTTCAAACGCAGTCGGCGGTTCGCAAAATTCGAGCAGCAACTGCCGGAGGCGCTCGACCTCATGGTGAACGCTATGCGCGCGGGCCACAGTCTGAACTCCTCGCTCGAACTGATTGCCCATGAAATGCAGGATCCGCTCGGAGGTGAATTCCGCATCTGCTTCGACGAGCAGAACTATGGGCTCGAATTAAAAACAGCCATGAATAACCTTGTCTCCCGTGTCCCACTCCAGGACCTGAAGATGGTTGTTACCGCCATTCTCATCCAGAAGGAGAGCGGCGGCAACCTGGCCGAGGTACTCGACAAAGTCTCCTACGTCATTCGCGAACGCTTCCGCCTTAAGAGGCAGGTCCGCGTACACACCGCACAGGGTCGCTTGACGGGATGGATACTCTCCTTCCTCCCGCTTGTACTCGGCTGCGCCCTCTACATGATCAACGCCAAAGGCATTAGCCTTCTGTGGCACCGCCAAATCGGCATCGACATGCTCTATGCAGCCGGCATTAGCAACGTTATAGGCGCTCTCATCATTCGCAAGATCGTCAATATGGAGGTCTGAGGCTAACTTATGGGACTCGCAGTATTTTCGTTTCTGGTTATCTTCCTGCTTATCGGCAGCGCCGGCCTCATTCTGTTCTACCGCGAGGCCATGCTCCAGCGCATTGCAGCAGTGACCACGGAGCGCGCCAAGCCGAAAGGCATCAAAGGCACATTTCAACAAACGGGCGTACAACTCAGCACTGTCGTTGAACAGTTTGAGCGTATACTCCCGAAGAGTCAGGAAGAGGTTTCGGTTGTCCGGCAACGGCTGATTCGTGCGGGATATCGTAAAGAGTCGACAGTCAAACTCTTTTATGGTGCAAAGTTCTTAAGTCCGCTCCTTCTTTGCACTCTGCTCCTGGTCAGCGGTCTCGGCCACTACAGCCCTTTCTTCTTCTACATCGTAGTTCCCGTAGTGGGCTTCATGCTCCCCGACTTCTGGCTCACCAATCGCATCAAGAAGCGCCAGAAGCAAATCACCCTCGGGCTTCCGGACGTGCTCGATCTCCTGGTCATCTGCGTCGAGGCCGGACTTAGCCTCGATCAAGCCCTAATCCGCACAGCTGAGGAAATGCGCATCACGCGCCCGGAACTTAGCGATGAACTCGGTATTGTCGCGCTCGAGCAGTCAGCCGGCCGCCCCCGCGGTGAAGCTTGGAAAAATTTCTCAGACCGTACCGATGTTGAAAGCGTTCGAAACCTGGTTTCTGTGCTCATCCAGTCGGAGAAATTCGGAACCAGTATCGCCCGTACTCTGCGCGTTCATTCCGATACCCTTAGGGTTCAACGTCGCCAGAAGATTGAGGAGCAGGCTGCAAAGACCACCGTAAAGCTGGTCTTCCCCCTGGTGTTTTTTATCTTTCCTTCAATTTTCGTGGTAACCCTGGGCCCAGCGATCATCATCATGATGGAGTCGTTTCAAAAGTTCTTTAAGTAGGAAAGGAGAGCTGACGTGGACAATGTAACGATTATCCGGATTGTAGCCGGCGTTATTGCTGTCGTATTGCTGATTATTTTGATTCAGCGTCGTCGCAAGAAGGTCTAGCGCAACCTCTTCCTCTACAGGAAATTGCACCGGCCTGATTCGTTCGCCGTCCGGTACTCCGGGAGAACTTCGGACTTCTGGTTTACCTTTGCTTGGCGCCAGGCCGCATGTCTCAATTCCGGAAGCCTCCTTCCGGGCTGGATGAGTAGCTTCAACCCTCATCGGTCCCGGAAGGAGCCATCAGGCTTGGCAACTAACTTGCATCACGAAAGGACTAGCGAGAGAGAATACACGCTCGGCAAAGAATCATTCCCCGGAAGGGACGAGTGGCCAATATGGGCCCGCAAGTACAAAAAGACATGGAACGACGAACATACTGCGTTTATAACCAGACTCGCGAATGTTTTCTCTGCTTGGGTGTCGTCCCCGCAGATAACACCTTTGCACGTCTTAAGGGACTTATTGGTAAACTCAAACTCAAGCTCGACGAAGGGCTCTGGGTCGTGCCATCTCAGGGGGTCCATACACTGGGTGTGCTTTTCCCGCTCGACCTTATTTATCTGGATGAAAACCACAAAGTCATCCATGTTATCGAGCACTTCCCGAGGTTTCGCATCGCACCGTTTCGCATCCAGGCTACGAGTGTCCTTGAACTGCCCACACATACTATCTATACTTCGCAGACTCAGCCCGGCGATCAATTAATCATCTGCGCCGCGGAAGAGATTGAGAGCCGGCTGAATCAGGCTCACCTCCCCATGCTGGAAAGCCAGGCGCAGTAGCAGCTCAAATATGCGGCAGCGTCCCTATCACAGAAAGTGGCCCGATGCGCAAAGTGCACCAACAAAGATACCCCGTCGCGTCACCACACAAAAGAGTGATCTCTGCCACTGCCTGGCCACTTTGTCTTGTTTCCAATACCTGCATTATGTAATCTTTAGAACCGCAGTGCTGCACGAATGTGGCAGGAAATCTGTATGAAACCAGTTAGAGCTTGGTTCAAATCGATTGTCTCAAGCGACGCACGATCGACATTGAGACACAAGACGCCGCCTCTTGTTGCGTATTTCTGGGATGGTGGCTGCCCGGTTGCTCATAGTGTCAAGAATATTAGCTCCAGCGGCTTCTTCCTGGAAACCTCTGAACGTTGGCTGCTTGGCACGTTAGTCATGATGACTCTGCAGCGGACCGGAAGCGATCCCTCGCGTGCAGACTGCACCGTTATAGTGATGTCCAAGGTCGTCCGCCATGGCGAAGACGGCGTCGGATTCTCATTTATTCCTGTGGATAACCCATCCTCCGCAGGCACAACGGGCCCAGGATCGCAACCGGCGGACAGAAAAACCCTGGATAAGTTCCTGGAGCTGATCAACTCCGGACAGGATTACTTGCACTTCAACTAGAGGCGCAAACCTGCACCGCTCCCCAGCTCAATTCTCCGTACCTGGAATAATCAGCAGGATTTCAACGGTTACTGGTTGCCCTTGGCTCATCGCCGGCCGGAACGCCCACTGCTTCAACGCGCGAAGCAGCAGTTCCGTCTTTGAATACTCCGGCGGATAGGGAACCGTAAGGTGCTCGAACCGTCCATTCGGGTTCACAAACCCGTGCACCATAACAACACCATGGGAAATGCCCAGATTCGGCCGCATCATGTCATACACCCAGGGCGCATCCGGACGCAGCCCGTCCCCCGGACTGTCACCGGGAGACTTCGGCAGTGCATACTGTAGAATCCAGTTCTGGGCCGTCTCGCTCTGCAAATAGACCGTGTACACCAGCCGTCCGGTCCAAAGGTTGGCCGTCTCTTGATAATTCTCCTGTGGCGAAGCACCCACGATCACCATCCCATAATGCCCGGACCTCGGCAGCACGATGCGCTTCTCAACGTAAAGTCCTGGATTCAGCATTCCCGGATTACCCGACTCAACCGTGAACCCGGGCCCTGAGCTCTTGCCGTCATTCGAGCCTTCCGCCACCATAGCGCCGTTGTTCCCGCCAGCCCCGTTGTTCCCGCCCTGGCCCGAGCCGGGATTAGAACCGCCTGTCACGCTGCTTCCGCCGCTGGTCTCGCCACCATTGCCGGCTCCCTGGCCCGCTCCTTCACCATTCAGCTCGCTGCCCGAATTGTCCTGTCCGCCCTGTGCCACAGACCCGGCCTGCCCCGGGGTCGGCGATCCTGATGCGTCCGATGCTGCGACCTCATTGATGACTGGCAGCACCGCCTCGCCATTCTCCAACTTCATATCCGAAAGCGAAATCACCCTGGCCGGTGAAATCTGACCAACTTGCTTCGACGCCGTCTCCAAAGGCTGCTGCGATGGATTCAATGCACTTATATCAACGGGAGCGGTGGTACCCGGATACGGTATTGGAGCCTTCGTTTCGAACTGAGTCGAAGTGAGAGATACCTCCGCTGGTGTCAGCTCTTGGTTAGGCATAGCCAGCGAAGGCTTCACCTCGATGTCGCCTAGCGGCTTCGGGGGTGGCGTTACGATCTTCTCCTGCAGAATCTGCCCGGACGTCCACACCACCGCCTGTGGAACCGGAATATGCGCCAATACCTTCAGTTCCGGATGGACCTGCGGCTGGATCAACGTCTGCGTTGCCGGCAGCTTGGTTTCGAAGTTGGTTGAAAGATGCGCCAATCGGGTGATCCGGGCTACACCCAGCTTGCCGCCGGCGGCGATCGCCCGCCGGGATCCCCGGAAGCTGTGGTGCGCAGCCGGCTTTGGCGGGGTCCAGTGAAGACTCGCCTCCGCCTGCCGAACGTCCAGCAGCCGTACCGCAGCCTTCGGGTTCGGCAGCTTCGGCTCCACCACAGAAACCCGCTTCACGCTCAGAAAAAGAAGGCCGAACAGAACGCTATGAAGCACAATCGAAACGACAAATGCCGAAGGGGTGCTTTCGCGCTGCGGGGGCTTGGAGAAGAGTGTAATCGTATAAGAGCGCATAAACGGGAGGGGTCTGCTTTCCTTGCGATAAAGTTCTTGAAGTTAGCAGCGTATTACGCTATATAATCCGCAGCAGTTAAAATTTGCAATTCGATTACCAACCGCAAGTTCCGGTACCTCGCAGGTTTTACTCTCCCCTTTCCTAAATCTGCTCGCAGTCTTTGAACAGCTACAGTAAGGATTACTGTTGGTATACACATGTTCACACTAGTCTCGCTTTTTTGCCTATCAATTTCTTTACTTTCACGCCAGAATTGGCATATGTTTCATTGGCACTTGAATTGCGAGACCCACACTCGAACGATACGGACTCCTCAGTCCGGGTCATGGATTACTGAATGAACCGAAGATTATTCACCATCCTCATCAGCGCGTTTCTCATTGCCGCCCTGTGCAGCTTCGTAGTGTACCGCATCGTCAGTCGCCGCATGGTGGTATCGCCTGTCGCCAAGGTAACGCGCGTGGTTGCCGCGGCCGCAGATATCCCGCTCGGAAGCATCCTCAAAGCCAGCGACCTCAGCAGCATTGAGATTGCCGGCCCCTTGCCCCAGGGCGTCATCCTAAAACCTCAGGACGCTGTGGGCCGCGGAGTCGTGTCGGCCCTATACGCCGGCGAGCCAATCCTCAACAGTCGCCTCGCCCCTCCCGGTTCCGGTGGCGGGCTTGCCGCGACCATCCCTACAGGCATGCGGGCTGTGGCCGTCAAGGTTGACCAGATTATCGGTGTCGCGGGCTTTGTGACACCAGGCATGCGCGTTGACGTGCTCATCTCCGGCAATCCCCCGGGTACCAACCCAAACAACGGCGCGGGGACTATGACAAAGACCCTGTTACAGAATATCGAAGTCCTCTCCGCTGGTACCGACATTCAAAAGGATGCTGAAGGTAAACCGCAGCAGGTGCAGGTCGTTAACCTTATGGTTACCCCTGAACAGGCCGAGATGCTTAGCCTGGCGGGAAACGAAACACATATCCAGCTGGTACTTCGCAATCCCCTCGATACAGAAATCGCGAAGCCTGCTGAAACCTCTGTTGCGCAATTGTTTGCGCCAAGTGGTGCGTCTCCGGCGCCTAAGCGGACCTATTCCAAACCAGTTCAGCGAGCTCCTGCCACGTACCAAGTTCAGGTTTACAACGGGTCCAAGCAGAGCGAAGCTAAATTCCCTGTCGGCGAGGAAAAACAGTGAGAGTAAGAAGCCGGATATTTACCGTTTCTTTGTGTACGTCCTTTTTCGCATTAGCCTTTCCAGCCCTTTACGGGACACCGCTTCAAGCTCAGGCGAACAATGTCTTCGGTCTGGACACCACCCGTGAACTATCCATTGAGGTGGGAAAAACCGCTCTCATCGACTTCACCCGCCCCGTCACACGCGTCTCCATTGGCCTGGGTGATATCGCGGAGGTCAACGCAGTCAGCCCCAATGAGATCCTCGTCAACGGCAAATCTCCTGGCAGCACCACTCTCATTGTCTGGGAACAGGGGGGCAACCGCCAGTTTTTCAATGTGCAGGTGCACGCAAGTCATTTTGAATCCATTGGCTTAATGGCTGGGTTGCAGCGCGAACTCAGCCTGCAATTGCCGGGACAACACGTTAGCGCCACGACGGAGAATGGCTTGGTTTTCCTGCGCGGTACTGTCGACGACCTCAACAGTTCCAATCGCGCTGTCCAGATTGCAACTGCCGCAGCTGGAAAAGATGGCAAGGTCGTTAACCTGCTTTATGTAGACCTTCCCCCCACTCCACCGCAAATCCTTCTAAAGATTCGCTTTATGAGCGTGGATCGCAGCCTCGAAAAGCAACTTGGCCTCAACATCTTCAGCACGGGTGCTACAAACTCCCTCGGCACCGTCTCAACCGGGCAGTTCGAGCCGCCAACCGTCTCAACTGCTGGCACCGGGGGCGCAAATGCTACCGTCGGAAATGCGTTGAATCTGTTCATCTTCCGCCCCGATCTAAACCTTGGAGCGACGCTGCAAGCTCTTCAAACCCAGGGACTCGTTGAATCGCTTGCAGAACCCAACCTGCTTGCCGAAGATGGCAAAGAAGCCAGCTTCCTCGCCGGTGGAGAATATCCTTACCCAGTCGTTCAGGGCTCCTCGGGCGTAGGAGTTGCACCGGTCACCATCGAGTTCAAGCAATATGGCATTGCCCTCAACTTTATTCCCACCATTACCCCTCAGGGCACCATACGCCTCCAGCTCGCTCCTGAGGTTAGCGCTCTCGACTTCACCAATGCGGTCGAGATCTCAGGATTCAATGTCCCTGCTATCGATATCCGGACCGTGAAGACCGAGGTTGAATTGAGGAACGGGCAGAGCTTCATAATCGGCGGCCTGCTCGACAATACTGAAAGCCAGACCTTCGAGAAGATCCCGTTCATTGGCGATATCCCCATCCTCGGCAAGCTCTTCCAATCCATACAGCGGACCAAAAACAATACTGAGTTGATGGTGCTCGTCACTCCGGAAATCGTTCCCCCTATCCCGGCCGGCCAGCCGCTTCCGGGGCTTAATTTCCCGGTCAAGTTCTTGCCGCCCAACTCGAACATCCCAATGTACAACCCAACCACTCCTGTCCCTGCTGCCCCGCAAACAACTGCAGTTCCGGTTGAGCAGCTCGTCGACAGCATGAAACCTGAAAAGAAGCTTTCGGTACAGACCTTTACAGGTATGCCCGGTAGTAGTGGGGGCGGAATGTAGCATCGACGCTGGCTAACGATTGCGAAGCACCTAAGCGGAGCCTTTTTGAAAGGGCTCCGCTTATTGCATACAGAGGCAGATATATCGACCGCTGGCAACAGGCTCATGGATAACTCGACTGATATTCCGGCTGTGAAACCTGAAAGTCCTGCTTCTTCTGCCACATGGAGGACGGGCGTCAGGCTGTTCGCCATTCTCGCTATCTTCCTGACCGGTGCCTTTATCCTCACTGTCACTACCAGCCAGACCGATTACATTGAGTACTGGTGCTCAGGGAAGCTTCTTCTTCACCATGCCAATCCGTACTCCCCTTCTGGCGTCATGGCGTTGGAAAGGGCCCAGGGGTTCCAGGACAGCCGCCCGATCATTATGCTGAATCCTCCCTGGGCTTTGTTTCTCATCGCCCCTCTCGGGCTCGTCGGCCTTCGCACTGGATTGTTTCTCTGGACGGTTGCCACTGCCGGCTGTGTCGTCGCCTCGACCTGGCTGCTTCGCATCCGCGCGGGTGACCGCGCCATGGCCTACGTCTTTGCCCCCGCAGTCGCAACCGTCATCATGGGCCAGAGCTCGACCTTTCTCCTGCTCGGATTTTGCCTTTTCCTGTATTTCTATCGCAATCGCCCATTTTTCGCCGGTGCCTCGCTGCTCCTCATGGCAATCAAGCCACACCTGTTTTTAGTCTTCTGGTTCGTGCTGCTGGTTGACTGCATCTATCGTCGCTGTTACTCCCTGCTTGCCGGCGGCCTTGCTGCTCTCGCCGCATCCACCCTCTTCTCGGTCTACTTTGATCCGCATATCTGGACCCACTACATCACCATGTTTCGCGGATACAAAATCCAGCAGAGCTTCCTTCCAACCGCGTCCATGTTCTTCCGCATGATGATTGATGTCCGGGCCTTCTGGCTGCTCTTTGTGCCTTCCGTATGCGCCACTGCCTGGGGGATTTGGTACTACTTGCGGAGAAAGCATGTATGGAACTGGCGGGTCCACGGCATGCTGCTTATGATCATTACGGTTCTGGCTTCGCCGTATGGTTATTTCACCGACGAAGTCGTACTTCTGCCGTCCATCCTCTATGCTCTCACTTTGCGCGGAAGAAGTAAGTACTCAGCCTGGGCGCTTCTGGTCGTTAACACAATTGCGCTGGCTGTGGTCCTGGGAACTCACGCCGTTCTGGATTCCCGCGCGTATATGTGGACACCAGTAACCTGGCTCGCCTGGTTCCTGTACGCAACGCGTGGATTCGAGCCTGAAACCAGCCCAGATTCGCAGATCGACCTACCCAATGCGACTCCTGCCGATCATGCTTATTAGACTTGCTCCTTGCACAGCGCCTTGATCATGAGTTCGATCATGAACTCAAACTTTCTCTGCGCCTTATTGAATGACGAAAGGTAAACGCCAATGGATCCCCTGCGCAGCTCCCCCTCTGGCAACAGCCCAGGCAATCGGATAGACCCTGAAGCACGGCTCAGAATCATCAATCTTACTCGCTCCACCGATCTCGCAACTCGCGCAGAGATTGCCACCGCCAGCGCGGCCCGTCGGAAGGGCCTGCTCGGGCGTACCGGCCTGCCCGATGGCGGCGGCCTTTGGATTGTGCCCTGCGAGTCCGTCCACACCTTCTTCATGAAGTTCCCCATCGATCTCATCTACATCGATCGAAAGAGCACGGTGAAAAAGGTCCGCCGCAATGTTTCTCCTTGGAGGCTCTCCGCCTGCCTCTCCGCGCACTCGATTATTGAGCTGCCTGCCGGGGTCATTGATCGATCGCAAACCATAGTTGGCGATCGACTTGAGCTCATTCCAGCAGAACCTGTGGCTGAAATCTGAGGATCAGCGGCATGAAGCCCTCGGTATGGTCTTCGGACTCCCCTCCAGCGCAGCCTTGGGGGCTCCCTAATTGCCACAATCGTGCCTTAGTTCCTGCCTCAAACACAAACAAAACACTTAGGTAACGGACAAAAAGAGCGTTCATGTATACGCAGCATGCCCTTTTGGGCACGTATGTAAACTGCCGTGTACACTCCGCAAATCCACACGCCCTGCAAGCCACTGTTATCAAATCATTTACCTGGACCCAGGAACGGCCCTGTAGTTGCCTTAGTATCTGCGGACGCAGTCAGTTAGGCTGAGCCCAATTCATCTTTATGGGGAAGAACTCTAATGAAAGATAAACTCTTGATGCTCTCTATCAAGCTTCGGACGCTTCTGTCCGACGAACAAGGTCAGGACCTAATCGAGTATGCTCTACTCGTGGCCCTGGTCGCATTCGGCGCAACCGCCGGTATGTCCACCCTCGCTGCCGCCATCAACAAGGCCTTCAGCCAGGTTGGCACCACCCTCAACAGCTACGTGACATAGGTTTTTTTCAACTTTTTGCGATCAAGACGAGTCAGATCAGCGCAAACGCTCTTATCTGCCTCGTCCTCCCCCCAAAAAGTAATAAACCGACAGACAAAGGCTTTCTGGCATTATTTACTTGTTTTTTTTGCTGGGATGATTCGTAAAGTCTGATGACTAACGAGACGCGCCTTCGACCTGCACTGTCTTGGCGTGTCTACCCCACGCTTATGTCGCAGAGTTTACCAGGAAAGTTCTGTAGGAATCGTGCTACAGAAAAATAGAGGTGACTTTAGTTCAATTAAACTCATGCGTCGCAGGAGAACTTCAATGAAAGATAAACTGCTAATTCTCTCAATCAAGCTTCGGACGCTTCTGTCCGACGAACAAGGTCAGGACCTGATCGAGTATGCTCTGCTCGTGGCTCTCGTCGCGTTCGGCGCAACCGCAGGCATGTCCACCCTCGCTGCTGCCATCAACCAGGCATTCAGCACCGTTGGCACCACCCTCAACACGTACGTCACATAGTTTCTATATCGAAGAGACCGCTGGGAGCAAACCCGCTCTATGGTCTTTGGGCTTCATACCCTGAGGGAGAGATAGTTTGGAAGCCGCACACTTCCCAATTGTCTCTCCCTTGGATCTTGTAACCACAATTCATTAATTTATTCCCGGGAAACTAAATGATCGACGGAAAGCGCATCGCAGTCGTAATGCCGGCCTACAACGCCGAAAAGACTCTCGAACAGACTGTGCGCGAGTTACCCGATATCGTCGACATTAAAATCCTCGTCGACGACTCCAGCAGCGACAATACCGCGAGCCTCTCCGAAAAGCTTGGCATACAGACCTTCGTCCACGACTCAAATTACGGCTACGGCCGCAATCAGCAAACCTGCTATCGAGAAGCCCTGCGTGCCGGCGCCGACATCGTCGTCATGGTCCATGCCGACTACCAGTACACACCACTTCTGGTTTCAGCCATGGCCGGGATGGTCTCCAGTGGCGTATATGACGTCGTGCTGGCTTCCCGCATTCTGGGCGGAGGCGCCCTCAAGGGCGGAATGCCCCTCTACAAGTACATCGCCAACCGCCTGCTCACCGCCTTCCAGAACCTCTTCCTTGGCGTCAAGCTCTCCGAGTACCACACCGGCTACCGCGCCTTTTCGCGCGAGGTCCTGCAAACGCTTCCGCTGCTTGAAAACTCCGATGACTTCGTTTTTGACAATCAGATGATCGCGCAGTCCGTCATGTTCGGTTACCGAATTGGCGAGATCTCCTGCCCCACCAAGTATTTCAAGGAAGCCTCGTCGATCAATTTCAGGCGCAGCACCAAATACGGTCTCGGTGTACTGCAAACAACAGCCGGCTTTGTGGCCCACAAACTGGGAATCGCAAAATTGCCCCGCTACGACACGAGCGGGCGAAAAATATTGCTGGCGTATTATTCTGAAGCTGCCCAAAGACCATAACTGCAGCACCTGAATAAAAAGCATATCCAACATGATGGTGTCCTCCGCTCCCCAGCAAGTCTCCCCACTTACCATGATCGAGGGCGGACTTACCGCTATCGCGGTCGCAGTCGCATTCTGCTGGCCCACGCTCGGCTCCAAATATTTCCGCCGAATTGAGCGCGCCTTTGGACGACTTGCGGAAAAACGGGGCTTGTCCGTTGTGATCGTAGGAATATCGGCCTTCCTTCTCAGACTGGCCATCCTTCCGTTCTGCCCTATTCCTCATCCCTTCGGACCGGATGATTTCAGTTTTCTCCTCGCCGCCGATACATTCGCTTCGGGCAGGTTGACCAACCCTACTCCCGTGATGTGGACCCATTTTGAGAGCTTCCACATCACGATGAAGCCCACCTACATGTCGATGTACTTTCCGTCGCAGGGGCTGGTCATGGCGGCTGGAAAGGTGGTTGCGGGACACGCATGGTACGGCATCTTGGTCATGACTGCCCTGATGTGCGCCGCCATCTGCTGGATGCTGCAAGCCTGGCTGCCGTCCCGCTGGGCGCTGCTCGGTGGCCTCATTGCGATTTTGCGCCTCGGGCTTTTCAGCTACTGGATCAACACCTACACGGGAGCAGGCTCCATTACCGCTCTTGGAGGAGCATTGGTCCTCGGTGCCTTGCCGCGCTTGATGCGCGACGCAAAGCTCCGACATGGGATACTAATGGCCATAGGCATCATTTTGCTTGCTACCAGCCGGCCCTATGAGGGTTTGCTGCTCTGCCTGCCTGTGGCCGTCGTTCTAGGGCGATGGGTTTTATTCGGGAAAACCAGACCGCCTGCGACCATACTGATGCGGCGCGCAGCCCTGCCTCTACTCCTTATCATTGCGGCAGGCGCATGGATGGGGTACTACGACTATCGCGCCTTCGGTAATCCGCTGACCCCGCCTTACAAGATCGACCGCGCAACCTATGCCATGGCTCCATACTTTGTCTGGCAATCGGCCCGGCCTGAGCCCATCTATCGGCACAGGGTAATGAGGGAGTTCTACGTCAAAAATGAGCTTATCCCTTACAGAGAAATCCATAGCCTTTCCAGATTTTTACCCACGACCCTGCTAAAGGCAGTCGTCGGAATCCTGATGTTCGCTGGCGTTGCACTGATCCCCCCGCTCATCATGGTGCGACGTGTGCTTTTGGATCGTCGCGTCCGCTTCCTCGTTCTCTGCATGTATCTGCTCATGGCCGGCTTGGCAATAGAGGTATTTCTTATCCCTCATTACCTCGCCCCTTTCACGGCGATCTTTTATGCGCTCGGCCTTCAGGCCGTGCGCCATCTGCGCGTCTGGCGCCCGGGCCACCAGCCGGTCGGCATGACCCTCGTAAGGCTCATCGTAGTCATCTGTGTTTTCATGGGTGGATTGCGGTTGTACGCGGAGCCGCTTCACCTCATGCTGCCCGAGTGGCCTCCCTCCAACTGGAGTGACAGTTGGTACGGCCCCGGCCCGTTCGGTGCGGAACGCGCCCGGATTGAAGCCCATCTGGAACACCTGCCCGGCAAGCAACTCGTAATCGTCCAGTATTCTCAGGACCACAATCCGCTCGATGAATGGGTCTACAACGCCGCTGACATCAATGACTCCAAGGTCATCTGGGCACGCGACATGGGCCCCGAGCAGAACCTTCAACTCATTCGCTACTACAAGAACCGCACCGTTTGGCTGGTGCAACCTGATGCTAATCCACCAAAGATCACACCTTATCCTAGTGATCAAAAATGACTCCGCTTGCTCTATCAAGACACGGCCCATCGCTCATGATGATCGAAGGCTGCCTTACGGCAATTGCCGTTGCCATAGCATTCGCCTTTCCCACACTCGGCTCGCGTATCTTTACTCGTGCGGAACGCGTCTTTGCACGGCTGGCCCGCAAAAGACGCCTTTGTGTTGTCATTGCCGGCGTTGCTGCCTTCCTACTGCGCCTCGCCATCCTGCCTTTCTGCCCGGTTCCACATCCTTTCATTCAGGACGACTTCAGCTTTCTGCTCGCTGCTGACACCTTCGCCCACGGCCGCCTCGCCAACCCCACTCCCGCCATCTGGACGCACTTTGAGACGTTGCTCGTCTCCATGAAGCCGACATACCAGTCCGTGTATTTCCCAGCGCAGGGCCTCGTACTGGCAGCGGGCAAAGTGCTCACAGGGAACCCATGGCTGGGGCTCCTTCTTGTCACGGCCCTCATGTGCTCAGCACTATGCTGGGCCTTGCAGGGCTGGCTTCCGCCCGCGTGGGCTTTGCTCGGAACCACCATCGCCATCGTCCGCCTGGCGCTATTCAGCTGCTGGATCAACACCTACTCCGGCGCTGGCTCCATTACCACGCTCGGCGGCGCGCTTGTCGTGGGAGCACTCCCGCGCCTTATGAAATCCGCGCGCCTCCGCGACGGCTTCATCATGGCTGCAGGTATCGTATTGCTCGGCATTTCAAGACCCTATGAAG
>JASHUR010000134.1 GCA_030039895.1 Acidobacteriaceae bacterium
CACCACAGACGCAGGACGGTCCACTACTTCGCCGGCGGCAATCTGGTTGGCGACCTGGTCAGTTAGGATTCGGATACGGCCCATTCGCTTATTGTCGTAGAAAAGGCGGCGAGGAAAAAAGGAAAAACCCGATGCATGGAAGCATCGGGTTTCCTTCATTCGGCTCAGTTCCCGCTTTGAGGAAACTTAGACAACGCCAGGCTAGCGTGCAATCGCCACTTCCGCCACATGTTCTTTCGGGGATGCCGTCAGGCTGTCGCCCAAAATATGTAGCCGCAGGAAGTTGGTGGAACCGGACTTCGTCAGCGTGCCTGCAACAATCCCGATGATGTCCTGCGGCGCAGCGTAGCCATTCTCTTCGAGCAGCCGTTCCGCCGTGTTGACCATCTCCTCAGTGGTGTTTGCCTTTGGGCACTTGATAGGGTGCACACCCCACAGTAGGCACATGCGATTGATGGATGCAGCCACGCTCGACAGCGCATAAATGGGCGGTGCCGGCCGGTACTTGGAAAGCTGGCGCGCCGTGGTGCCGGTCTCTGTGAACACGGCGATCGCCCTCACATCGAGGTCCTGCGCGGCGTGCGCCATGGACTCGCAGATTGTTTCCGCCACCGACAGCCGCGTGCTGGGGCGCACGTCGTGCGGCGAGAATGTCTCGCGAATCTGCGACTCCGACTCGACCACAATCCTGCTCATCATCTTTACAGCTTCTACCGGATATTTACCGGCCGCGCTCTCAGCAGAGAGCATCACGGCATCCGTACCGTCGTAGATCGCATTGGCGACGTCGCTGGCCTCCGCGCGCGTCGGGCGCGGATTCTCAATCATCGATTCCAGCATCTGTGTAGCCGTGATCACCGGCTTGCGATGCTCCGATGCCCTGCGAATGACGTGCTTCTGGATGGCGGGGACCTTTTCCGGCGGTACTTCCACGCCCAGGTCGCCGCGCGCCACCATGATGCCGTCTGCAATCTCCAGGATCTCTTCCAGATGCTCGATCGCCTGCGGCTTCTCGAGCTTCGCGATCACCCAGGTATCCGCGCCCAGCTTCGTAATGCGCTGTTTGACCAGCCGGACATCATCGCCGGTGCGGACAAATGAAACCGCAATAGCATCCACGTTGTTCTTGACGGCGAACTCAAGGTCGGCCTCGTCCTTCTCGGTCAGCGAGGGCACGCGTACTGCAATCCCGGGCAGATTGATCCCCTTGTTTTCGCCCAGTAGTCCGCCATTAATCACTTCGCACTCCACGTCATCGCCCCGAACGGCGATCACACGCAGCTCGATAAGCCCGTCAGAGAGCAGAATCCGCGCGCCGGACGAAAGATTCTCAGCAAGGGTGGGAAATGTGGTGGAGATGACGTCCGCGTTTCCCGGAATGTCACGCGGAGTAATGGTGAGCTTTTTGCCCGCCTCCAACTGTACTGGAGTTCCGTTTTGCAGTTTCCCGGTGCGGATCTTCGGCCCCTGAAGGTCGCCGAGGATACACAGTTCTTTACCTTCTTCGGCCGCCACCTTGCGCACCATTTCGATCAGCTTCAACTTTTCCGGATGCGTTCCGTGTGAGAAGTTCAGCCGTGCAACATCGAGCCCCGCGCGCACCAGCGCGCGAAAAGTCGCCTCATTATTTGACGCTGGCCCCAATGTGCCCACAATCTTCGCCCGGCGCGGTGAGCTTGAGCCCGAAACCAGTCCGGCAAGCGTAAAGTCCATCTATCCCCCAACAGCTTTTTGTGTAGTGAAACCCTTTTCAATATTATCAGCCTCGAGCTTCAGCTCCTTATCTGCCGCACGGCGAATCGGGAAGATCTGCGCGTTGTATTCGGCCCCCATCAGTATGCTGATAAAGACCATATACAGCCACACCAGTGTGGCGATGCCAGCTGCAAGCGGCCCGTAAACAATCGAATAGTCAGCATGTAGCGTCACATACCATCCGTAGCCGAGCGTTACCAGAAACCAGGTCACAGTAGCCATCAGCGCCCCTGGAACAACCCGCTTCCACGGTCGCGGACCCGGGGTGCCGAAGTGGTAGATAACACCCAACGTCGCCACACTGGTCGCGGTGGCCAGCCCCCAGCGCATGGCTCGCCAGAAAAATATCACCCAAAAGCGCAACTCATGCCCAACAATATCAATCATCCAGCGCTCGATCACCTGTCCAAAGGCCACCAGGATCGTCGCAAAAATCATCGGCACCAGTGTTCCCGGAACCAGCGCGACTGCGATGATCCGCTCTCTCCAGAAGTTCCATTCGTCACGCTGTAGGTTGTACGCCCGGCGAAAACCCTCCATCAACGACAGCATCACGCCCGTGGCGGCAGCAATGGTAATAAAGATCGACGTGGCCACAATACGTATGGACTGCGCATGATTGTTCTGAAAATACGCCTGCACCAGCAACATGGTGTCGGCGGGAAGGATGCTGCTGAAAGCCTGCCGCACGTCGCCGCGCACAGTGTCTGTGGCCGGCGAAAAAGCCAGCACGGTTGTAAGCACCAGCAGCGCCGGGAAAAGGCTCAGAATGGCTGAATAGGCTGCGGCCTTGGAGTTCGTGAGTATATTGTGCTGGAAAGCCGCCCAGACCGCCCGGCGCAGGTGATGGATGTGGCGCAGCAACATATCGTACTGAGAGTAATCGGATAAGGCCGCATGGGCAACCGTACCGCCAGCAAGAATAATTGCTATAAAACTCGTGGTGTTGACTTCAAATGCACCTGTTTCCGCTCCTGCAGGCCGCCGTGGTATTCGGTCAATTTCCCAATCATCCGGTAGAAGCCAGGCTGGTCGGGGCCCGCTGCCCGGCCGCGCACGATCTCTCCCGTAAAGGCGTAGTGCAGATTATGCACCGCTTGCGTGGTAAAGCTGATGCGGCTCCCCTCGATCGAGGTCCTGTTGAAGAACAATGTAAGGGCTGCGTCACCCTCAATTTTTGTGACATATCCGGTCAGGCGGTTGTCCTGAATCGTGATTTGGACAACCGAGCCCTTGCTGTCCAGCTCGTATTCACCTGAAGCACTTGCAGGCAGCGTAGAGTAGCCCTGCGCTGCCTTGACTGGAGGCATTTCCGGCGCATTGCTTCGCGTACGCAGCACCGGAGCCGTCTGGGCGAATGCTCCTGCCGAGAACAGCAGAGTCATGATGAGCGCTCGTGCCATACAGCCTCCGGCGCTCGCTTCGACAAAACGCGCTACCACTGAACTCCGGGATACAAGCTGGGAATCCGGTGCGCGCGATATAGGTTTGCGCCAAACTCCTTCAATGTCCACACCGGTTGAGCGGGATTCGTCATCTTCACCTCGTCCACCTCTGAGTTTCTGCCTTGCGCGCAAAGATCATATTCCAGGTCGCCATTTGCAAGCACCTCCGCATTCCCGCCCCAGATGTTGAACCTGGACGCAGGTATCATCCGCCTGTAGGTGATGGTCGCAGTTTTGGCCGGCACATCCACGGCTATGACGGGCACGGTCGTATAGCACGCCGGACCTGAGCTGGTGCACTGTGTCCCGTTCGCTATAACCCGGCCATAACCGTTGTCCATCATTGTGAGGGAGAACTTATCGGAGGTCCCGTTGCCAACAAAGGACGGATCATGCTGGCCGTAAAACCAATCCTCTGGCGCAGTTCCTCCTACAAGCCTGAAGTCGCCACCGTCGCCCAGACGCCACAGAATTTTGCCTGATCCCTTACCGTCCTCATAATCTATCTTGACGATCCAGTTCTCGTGGCGTACCGAAACAAGCAAATCGCCGTCGCTCGGCGAGTAAAACACAGCGTTGCTATGGGTCCAGTCAGGAAAGGCGTTTTCGAACCAGGGAAACATACTGTGGTGCCGGTTCGCAGCATGATGATTGAATTTGTTCTGCACCCAATTAACGAATTCACCCCACACTGAGCTCGTATTCTCAGTATGGATCAGCTTACGAGGTGCAATAGGATGCCGGTTCACGTCGAGATGATCGAATTCGCTCCACGCCCAGCTCACATTGAAATTCTGGTCCAGGTCGATCAGCACATCGCCCAGCACGTTGGTCGTCCCCGGATAGCCGGGCAGGTTGGTGTATGACTTGAGCATGTTCCCCATGACGATGAGGTGGCCATTGGGTAGCACAGCGACGTCGTGGTGCAGATCGGTCAGCTTGAAATTGCTGTACCCACCTGCAGCCAGCTTAGCGTTGAGCGAATCAAGCGTGAGCTGCGCCACTGGATCGCCGGCAAGATCGATCTCTCGAATCAGGTCGACGCTCTCATCTGTCGGTGTTAGCGTTTTGCCCTGCCCGGGAATTACGAACTGCGATGGATACGAAATTAGGACAATGAAGTTGCCATTGGGCAGCAGCTTGATGGGTTGGATAATTGTGTACTTCGATGGCCGGTCCTGAAAGTTGTATCCCCAGATGATATTGCCTTGCAGGTCGGTGGCATATGCCTCAAGAAAGTGCCTGTTGCTGATGCTGGCGGCTGGGTTAGCCAGCTCAATGCCCGGCTGCGGCGTCTGGCCGGGAGCAGTGATCGCTGTCAGCTTCGGCAGCATCTTGGAGGGGAAGCTGCCGGTAGTGAAGGTGTGGTCCTCATCGTCTACGGTCGTGCCATTACTCTCAGTGACCACAGCCCGCATGTGGTAGGTTGTGTTCTGCTTCATCCCCGCAACAAAGATCTGCACTGGCCCACCATCGGAGGGCGTCGCAACCGAAGAAGTAACCGTGCCGTAGCTCGTGTCTGGTCCAAACTCGACATGGACCATGCCTTGGACCGTCGGCTGATAGCTGTAGAGCGCAACCAGCGGGTTTGCAGTGCTGGTAACGAGCGATTGACCACCGGACAGCTTTACGCCCGTGCCCTTCAGGCTGACTGTCCGCTGCGAAGAGATTCCGCCCGAGAAGTTGATCGCCAGCGAGCCGCTTACCGAGCCCGGCGCGGTTGGAGTAAAGCTCACCACCATGGAGCAACTGCTGCCTGCAATCAGCGAGCTTCCACACGAAAGGCCGGGATCCAACTTGAGGCTGGAGTCGCCGCTAACCGCTGCTGATAGGAACGCCGTCGTCTTTCCGGTGTTGGTAACTGTCACAACATCGCGCGTTGAGGTCCGGGGGGCTACGACCTGGCCAAAGTCAAACGCGTTTGTGCTCAGGATCGTTCTCGATCGACATCCGGCCAGAAGAACACATAGTGCAAACGCAGACACAAGAAAAAGTAGGTTGATTCGATTGTTGGTCACGTTTTTCCTTACGGCATCTTTGGGAATACTGTTTTGCGGCTTCCCTTACACGCATGTACGGGAAAGCGTTAGACGAGCGGGCCGCATTTTTGTCTACAACAAGCGTGTTGTCTTGATTATTTTAGCGTCCGCGGGCCTGATAAAACGAATGCATCGCACCAGGCGGACCGGCTCGGAGTCACCGCTGAAACAACATCCGCTGCTGGCCATCCTCAACTCTGACTACCGGCCCATACGCGTCATATCCTGGCCACGTCCGCAAACGCTTCAGAACCTTCCTCGCCAGTCCGGTCAGTGGAATGGTGTGCAAATCATCCACCGCAAACCACTCTCTGGCGGCCTTACGCTTGGGCAGCTTCTTCCGGTCGTCTGCGTTCAGTTCATATATCGTTACATAGTAGTTGGTGTCCGTAATCGAGTGCCGCAGGGTCAGGGCTCTCCTGCCCTCTGGGATGTATGCCGGGTCAAGCTCCGGGAGCTCCCACATCCCCGGCATCAATGACGCATTCGCAGCCCTCCGCTCCAGCAGGACTTCCGTAGTGTTCGTTCGCGTCCCTTTCGACTCCACGGTCCGCTGAAGAAAAGCATAGGCCAACTCCCGGCTGCGCATCTTCTTCCTCTCAGTAACGGGGTGTTCGCCTTGCGTTTTGCATAGTTCTCGTACTGGGCACTCCGCGCAGCGGGGACCGCGCGGCAGGCATACCGTTGCGCCCAGTTCCATCATTGCCTGGTTGAAGTCGCCGGGGCGCTTCGGTTCGAGCAGTCGCGC
>JASHUR010000135.1 GCA_030039895.1 Acidobacteriaceae bacterium
AGGACAGCAATCAGTCGCAAAACGGTGGTGAACTCGTTTTCAACAGACACGCCGGACAGTATTCCTTGAGTGAGGTTCTCTGCCCATCCGCCGCGATGAACGTGAGCCTTCCTTCTTCGAAGATGAAGAAGAGAACTGAATGGGAAGATGCAAGGCTGCACAAGGACGACGGCCGAGTGCTGATCGCAGTCAAATGAACAGATTCATTGTTCGAGAAAAGCCCAGGACTCGGCCTCCGGGCTTTTTGCTTGCGGATGATTCGCCTCTCAACCCACCAGCCCCGGCAGCACCTCCACCGCTGTCCCCAGCACAATCTCGTCAAACGCATACGCGTTCAGCGGCTCTTCCGGACCCACATAAATCGTCTTGATCCGCCGCTCGTTCGCGATCTCCACAAATCCTGCCGCCGGATACACCGATCCCGACGTCCCCACCACCAGCACCACCGTCGCTTGGTACAGTTCGTCATAAATATCGTCCATACCCAGCGGAATCTCCCCGAACCACACAATATGCGGCCTCACCGCCTGCCCGCACACGCCACACTTCGGCAGCGCCGCCGCCGTCTCATACATCTCGCGGTCTGCAAACAGCTCCCCGCACCGCACGCACCGCGACATAAACAGCGTCCCGTGCATGTGGTGAACCCGCCGCGACCCCGCCCGCTCATGCAAATCGTCCACGTTCTGCGTACACAGATAGAACCGCTCGCCCAGCCGCGCCTCCAGCATCGCCAGCGCCTTGTGTCCAGCATTCGGCTGCGCCGCCATCGCGTCCCGCCGCCGCATCGAGTAAAACCGCCACACCAGCTCCGGATTCGCCCGCCACGCCTCCGGCGTCGCAACCTCCTCCACGCGATGCCCGTCCCACAACCCGCCCGATCCGCGAAACGTCGCCAGCCCGCTCTCCGCGGAAATCCCTGCGCCGGTCAGCACAAACACCCGGTCTTCCGCGCTCCACTCCATACTCAGAGTATGAACCACCGCTCGCCCATTTGTGATACCTTCACCCTCGTCAGGCTTTACCAAACATTCGCAGCCGTCACATCCCACTCCTCCCTCGGAGGCAGATGTCACCCCAGGCCCGCTGTCGATGTGTCATTCTCATCATTCTCTGCGTGGCACAGCTCGGCTTCGCGCCGCACCTTCACGCAGAAACCCTCCCCGCCGGAACCACGCTCGAAATCCGCATCCAGCAGCCTATAAGTTCCTACTCCACGCCCGCCGGAACCCGTATCACCGGCGTCATGATCTCGCCCGTCACCGACTCCGGCAAAATCCTCGTTCCGCTCGGCACCACCATAACCGGCACCGTCGTCGCCGTCCGCAAAGTCGGCATCGGCTTCCCGCATGAGACTGCCCGCATCGACCTGCGCTTCGACCACATCATCCTCGCCAATGGCAAATCCGTTCCCATCTCCTGCCGCATCACGGAAATCGAGAACGCCCGCGAGAGCATCGACAAAAAAGGCCGCATCCAGGGCATTCGTGCCACTGCAACTCTCAGCAATCGCACCTCCGGAGTGGTCGGCAGCCTCGCCTTCGGAGACCCCATCGCCGCCATCTTTACCACTGCCGGCTCCGCCACCACCCTCCGCTTCTCCGAACCGGAAATCTCTCTCCCCGCCGGCACCGAATTCATCGCGAAGCTCACGGCTCCCCTTGATTTTCCCAACGAAACAGTCCAGTCCGTCCCGCAGCTCGTCGTCACGCCCGGGGGAAAAGACAATCTCAGCCGAATCGTGCGCGCATTGCCCTACCGCACCTTTTCTGACAGTAAGAAAGAAACCCCCTCCGATATCACCAACCTCGCCTTCATCGGCACCGCCGATGAGCTTCAGCGTGCCTTTGCTGCCGCTGGATGGGTCATCGTCGACACCCTCACCGCGCAAACCACCTACAGCACCATCCGTTCCATTGCCGAGAACCAGGGTTACCGCCGCGCCCCCATGTCCATCCTTATCCTCGACGGCAAACAGCCCGACTTCGCCTACGCCAAGACCCTCAACACCTTCTCCAAACGCCATCACCTGCGCATTTGGCGCACTACGCAAACCTGGCACGGTCGGCAGATCTGGACATCCTCCTCCACGCACGACATCGGCATCGGCTTCTCTAAAAAGAGCAAGACCTTCATCCACCTCATTGACACCAACATCGACAATGAGCGCGCCAAAGTCGTCAACGACCTCATCTTCACCGGATGCGTCTCCGCCGCGCAGCTTGTCACGCGCCCCTGGCTGCCCGCGCATCCTCAGAACGCCACCCACGAAGACCTCATCACCGACGGACGCATCGCCGTCCTCGAATTCAACGGCTGCAGGCAGCCGCGCAGCGAAATCAGCGGCGAGGACACCACACTGCTCCGCATCCACGGAAACAGGTTCGAGCGCACCACGCGTCAGACCGTCCTTACCCTTGAAAACAACGTCCTGCGCGACAACGTCGGCGTCATGACCTATTCGAGCATTCATTATTTGCTCGACCTGAAGAAAGAACACAAGGAGCATCTTGAGCGTCAGATGGATCTCGCCGGCCAGAAGTACACCATCCAGGACACCTTCAGCCCGCAGGATGCTTACACGTCGCTCTACCCGCGCCCGTTCTCTGACCGCTACGGCAAAACTCCGAACCTCAAAAGCATCAACCGCTGGGCGCCTCCCACCGTCGAAATCGGCGTCCGTGGCGGCTTCCACGGCTATTACGGCGGCAACGGCGGAGCCATCGTCTTCCTCATCAATCAGGACAACAACCCCAACCCGGACCTCATCGTCGTAATCGGCAACACCCTGCACGACGGATGGGAGCTAGGCGGTACCGTCACCCTCGACTCGCAAAAATACTTCTCCCACGAATTCGCCTATGACCACAGCTTCACCCGCTTCTTGCTCGGCCTCGAGGTCGTTGGGCAGGACTCAACTACCGGCGAACTCGTGAACCAGTTTGCCTTCAACATCACAGGACTCCGCACCTCGCAGTTCACTTACAACTTGCTCATCAATGCGACTCCCCGCACCTCGCGCTTCCGCCCCTATTTCGCCATCGGCCCATCTCTGCAACTGATGCACCTCGCCGAAGCGCCCATCAAAAAAGCTCCCGGATTCTTCAAGCTCGGCCTCAGCACCGTCGGACTCCTCACCGCCGCCTACGACTTCGGCGGAACACCCCCTCTTGAAGGCGGGGGCATCTTCCAGCCCGGCCTCAACTATGGCGGAGGCGCGCGCTTCCGCCTCACTCCCCGCTGGATGATTCGCGCCGACTTCCGCGAAACCTTTACTGCACAGCCCGACTTCTGGACCAAGTCGAAAAATGACATCCTCTCCAACGTCTCTGTCAGCGAGGGATACAACCTCACCTTCCTCGGCCCATTTCTCAACGGACCCAGCCGCCAGGACCGCATCACCGGTGGCTTCGCCTTCACTTTCTGATCCGTTTCCTCGCAGCGCAGCTTCGATTGACTTATAGTTATCGAAATTCGATACAATGTTGCCGCATTCCACTCCGCGGGAGCGCACACATGCAGAAACAATCCGTCGGTCGTCTTCTTCTTCGCATCCTCGTCGGCTGGGTCTTCCTGTCGGAAGGCATCCAGAAGCTCATCTTCCCCGGAACCCTCGGCGTCGCCCGCTTCGCCCACATCGGAATCCCCTGGCCCGCCGTCTCCGCACCCTTCGTCGGCATCGTTGAAGCGGTCTTCGGGACCCTCGTCCTGCTCGGCTTCTACACCGCGCTCTCGACTGTCCCTCTGCTGGCCGTCATCTCCACCGCCATCTGCACCACCAAAATTCCCTTCCTCATCCACCACGGCTTCTGGGCCGCGCTCCACGAGTCCCGCACCGACTTCTCCATGCTCTTCGGACTCATCGCCATCCTCTGCCTCGGCCCCGGTTCGCTTTCTCTCGACGCCAAACGCCACAGCCCCGCCCCGCAATGAGCCGCGAACAACACGATGGCCCGCTTCTTCGCGCCGCCGAAGTCTTCGCCGCATTTCTCCGCCTCGGCTGCACCTCCTTCGGCGGACCCGTAGCGCACCTCGGCTACTTTCAGTCTGAATTCGTCGAGCGCCGCCAGTGGCTCACCGCCGGCTCCTTCGCAGAACTCGTAGCGCTCGCCCAGTCGCTCCCCGGCCCCGCCAGCAGCCAGGTCGGCTTCGCCATTGGACTCACCCGTGCCGGACTCCCCGGCGGCCTCGCTGCCTGGCTCGGCTTCACCCTGCCCTCCGCCGTGCTTATGCTCGCCTTCGCATTCGGCCACACGCTTTTCAGCGGCAAAGCCGGAGCCGCGTTCCTCCACGGACTCCAGCTCGTCGCCGTCGCCGTCGTCGCCAATGCCGTGCTTGCCATGCAACGCCGCCTCGCGCCCGACCGTACCCGTCTGGCCTTCGCCGTCCTCGCCGTGCCCGTCGTCCTCTTCGCCGCGCCGTCCGTCTCAACACCGCTCGCCATCGTCCTCGGAGCCATCGGCGGCCTGCTTCTCCTGCGCCGCGCACCCGAACACGACCCCGCTCAACCTCCGTCAACACTCACCCGGCGCACCGCAGTCATCGCCGCTGCGCTTTTCTCCGCACTCTTCGTCGCTTGTCTTTTCTTTCAGCAGGCCGCGCTCACCGCTCGCAGTCTCTTCGCCGCTCTGTTCCGCGCCGGCGCGCTCGTCTTTGGCGGAGGCCACGTCGTCCTCCCGCTCCTCGACGGTCTCATCGTCGCCCGCGGCTGGCTCTCTCCGCAGGCCTTCCTCGCTGGCTACGGAGCCGCGCAGGCCCTCCCCGGCCCGCTCTTCTCCTTTGCCGCCTATGTCGGAGCCGCCTCAGGTCCCACGCAGCACCCGCTAGCCTTCGGACTCATCGCCCTCGCCGCGATCTTTCTACCCGGCCTGCTGCTCATCATCGCCATCCTGCCCTTCTGGCAGGCCCTGCGCCGTCAGACTCTCGTGCAGTCCGCGCTCCGCGGAGTCAACGCCGCCGTCATCGGCGTCCTCATCGCCGCGCTCTACCGCCCCGTCTGGACCAGCTCCGTCCACTCCCCCGCCGACTTCTCCATCGCGCTCACCGCCTTCGCCGCGCTCACCGCCTTCAAAGTCCAGCCCTGGATCGTCGTCCTCGCCTCCGGCC
>JASHUR010000136.1 GCA_030039895.1 Acidobacteriaceae bacterium
TACCCACTAGTCCCTTGCCCGGAACCGCGCGTACGTCCGCCGCACTGCTCGTTGCAACGCCTCGCGAGGCTGCATACTCCATCACCGCGCGGGCCAGCGGATGCTCCGACCGCTGCTCAAGAGAAGCAGCCAACCCAATCAGCTTCGCCTCATCGATCCCGACTGCCCGCACTGCCGCAATCTCAGGCTTCCCTTGCGTGAGCGTTCCCGTCTTGTCCAGCACAATCGTGTCCACGCGCGCCAGCCGCTCCACGCTCTCGCCGCCCTTGAACAGAACCCCTAACTGCGCAGCTCGCCCGATGGTCATAGTCAACGCTGCCGGAACCGCCAGCCCCATCGCGCACGGACAAGCAATGACCAGCACAGCGACCGCAATCGCAAAAGCGCGGCCTGTGCCATCGGCATGCCCCGCAACCACCCAGATCAAAAACGTCAGTGCCGCCAGCCCCAACACTGCGGGTACAAAAACAGCGCTCACCCGGTCGGCAAGCTGCTGCATCGGGGCCTTGGACGATTGCGCTTCCTCCATCAGCCGCAACATCTGCCCCAGCACGCTGTCCGCGCCGATTGACGTGGCCCGGTACTCCAGCGCACCGTCGTAGTTCAGCGATCCGCCAATCATCCGGTCGCCAGCCGCGCGCGCCACCGGGACCGACTCACCCGTGATCAGCGACTCATCCACGCTGCTGGCTCCTGCCAGAACCACTCCATCAACCGGAATCCGTTCTCCGGGCCGCACCACCACCACCTCGCCCGGAACCAGCGACGCCACAGGAACCTCAACCTCTTTACCGTCTCTGAGCACACGCGCCGACTGCGGTTGCAACTCAGCAAAGCTGTGCAGTGCGTCGAGTGTTCGACGCTTGGCGCGCGCATCCAGCCAGTTGCCGATCAGCAAAAATCCCAGAATCAGCAGGACCGAATCGTAGTAAACATCCTCCTGCAGCCCATGCTCCAGAAAGAACGACGGAAACACCGTAGCCGCAGCCGAGTAAACAAATGCGGCGCCCGTGCCCAGCGCCACCAGCGTGTTCATGTTGGTAGAGCGGTGAATCGCCGCCTGCCATGCCCGCTCAAAAATCGCTCCGCCCGCCCAGATCATCCCGGCCAGGGTAATCACCAGCATCGCGTACTTCAGTTCGGTAGCTGGAATGTGATAGACCCACGGCGCCAGCCGCGCGAGGACGCGATCAGGAAATCCGGGCTCGCCATGCATCGACAGCGGCATGGAAAGCACCATCACCACCACGCCGCCTACAATCGCGGCAAAGGCACGTGCCCTCAGTGCCCGTTCGCGCCGCCTGCGCTCTTCGTCTGTCTCTTCTTTCTCGGCCAGCGATGCGTCATACCCGGCCTCGCGCACTGCCTCAAACAGCGACTCCAGCTTCGCAATCGACGGCTCATAGACAACGCGGGCCGAATGCGTCATCAGATTCACGCTCGCGCTGGCTACTCCCGGAGTCTCGCGCAGTGCCCGCTCCACATGCGCTTGGCAGGCGGCACACGTCATCCCCTGCACTCCCAGCCTGACTGCCTGCGTGCTGCCCTCTTTCAATTGCGCTCCTATGCGTTCACGTGGGCGGTGTACCCAGCCTTGGCCAGAGCGGCCAAGGCCTGCGCGGCGTCGTCGGCCTTCAGGCGGGCCGTTCCCACGCTGACCTCAAGCACTTCGGCTCCCGGAACGCGCTCCAGTGCCTGGGTCACTCGCCTTACGCAGGACCCGCAGTGCATACCGTCAATACTCAGTTTGATTTCGCTCATGGATATAAAAATGACCTCACTTATGACCCAGTAGTTATCGATGCTCTTCGCCTGCGGTTCGATGCAGACCGTCATTCACCTAACGGGACGAAGCTGTAGCCAATGCCGCGAACCGTCCGCAAATAGCGCGGCTCTGAGGGCTCATCTTCAATATATCTTCGTAGCCGCACAATAAAGTTGTCGATCGCGCGCGTGTCCGTGTCTTCACGCAGCCTCCACACCTGCTCCAGCAACTCCTTGCGCGACACCGACCGTCCCTGGTTTCGCACCAGGTAGCGC
Source organism: Acidobacteriaceae bacterium (assembly GCA_030039895.1). Classification (GTDB taxonomy): domain Bacteria; phylum Acidobacteriota; class Terriglobia; order Terriglobales; family Acidobacteriaceae; genus Silvibacterium. The sequence continues at coordinate 2,041 of JASHUR010000136.1, forward strand.
AGCAAGTCCGCCTCCATCAACGTCAGATGAATCTCCTTGCCCTGCGACTCCAGCCGCAGGTTCTCAAAGTCGATCTTCCGCCCGGCAAATTCAAAGTACGGTAGCCCATCGCCTCCTCCGCTCGCGCTCCGGTCCACTGCGGAATGCCACTTCATCCGGCGCAGCAGTCCATTCAGCCGCGCAAGCAGAATCGACAAATCAAACGGCTTCGGCAAATAGTCGTCAGCCCCGGCGGTAAAACCCTGCAACACGTCCTCCGGTCGGCCTCGAGCCGTCAACATCATCAGCGGAACATAATTTTGTGCCTGCCGCAGCTCCTCTGCTACTTCAAAGCCGCTCTTGCCCGGCAGCATTACATCCAGCAGCACCGCATCAAATCGCTCGCGCTCCAGCAGCGCCAGCGCCTGCTCGCCGTCGTTTGCAAGCGTAACCTCATACCCCTCGGCCCGCAGATTAAACAACAGTCCCTGCGCCAGGTGCGCTTCGTCCTCTACAACCAGGACCCGCGCCGTTACTCGCGCCGCGCTCATATCGCCTCCTGCATGGCCGGCGATTTCTCCTTGCTCTCAATCAGGCGCGGCAGTTGCACCGTCACCGTCGCGCCCTTGCCTTCGCCGGGGCTCGTGGCAAAGGCGTCGCCCCCATGCTGCCGTGCGATGGTGCGCACCAGGAAGAGCCCGAGCCCGGTTCCCTTCGTGCGCAGCACATTGCGCGCCGGCACCCGATAAAAACGGTTGAAGATCCGCTTCAGATGCGCCGCCGGAATCCCGATCCCGCGGTCCGTCACGCTCAGGATCACCCAGGCGTCCCCCTCCAGCGTCAGACGCACCTGAATCTCAACTCCGTTCGGCGAATACTTCACGGCATTGTTCAATAAGTTTGTAACCACGGTCTGCAAGTCCTCGTGGTCGCCGCGTACAATCACCGGTTGATCGGCGGGAGGCTCCTCAAGACTGAGGTTTTCATCCGTCAGGTGGTGCAGCGTCCTCGTTCGATACATTGCTGCCGTGACAATCTCTCGTATGTCCACCGGCGTGCGAACCGTCTTCCGTGACCGCTGCCCGAGTTCGCCGGCCTTCAGCACCTGCTCCACCGTCGCCAGAAGCCGGTCACTATCGTTCAGCATTATGCCGTAGAACTCCTGCCGTTTCTCCTCGCTCAGCTCACGACGCTCCAGCGTCTCCAGATAAAGTCGAATCGAGGTGATCGGTGTCTTCAGCTCGTGCGTCACTGCGTTGATAAAGCTGTCGTGCCGCTCGTTCCGCCGCACCTCGCGCACCAGAAAGATCGTGTTCAGTACCACTCCGGCAATCAGCAGCAAAAAGAATGGAATGCCGATCAGCATCGGCATGAGCCGCCGCCAGTTCAGGATGATCCAGCCGACGTTGAGAACGACAGCCACGCCCACCATGCAGATACCCAGCACGGTGAACAGCACCAGCTTCCGCCTTCGGCCCCTCACTCGCATAGCTCAAACAAAAACGCCTGCCACAATGTTACCGGGCAGGCGCTCGATTTGCTTGGATCGAATACTTTTGGATGACCAGTCCCTACGCCACTCCCGCAGGCTTGGGGTTCAGCTTGTCGTACTGCGCAACCTTGATGTCCCACGCCAGCCCCAGCTTTTCAAGCAGTTTAATGCCAAGGTAGTTCTGGTCAAACTCATACCAGGCGAGGCCGTGTCTGGCGGATACAGGGTGCGCGTGGTGGTTGTTGTGCCATCCCTCACCGCCCGTCAGCAGCGCCACCCACCAGCTGTTGCGCGAGTTGTCCTTGGTGTGAAAGCGCCGCGATCCCCACATGTGCGTAGCCGAGTTCACCAGCCAGGTCGCGTGCAGCCCCAGCGTCACCCTCAGGAAGATGCCCCACATCACGCATGGCCACCCGCCAATCGCCAGTAGCGCAAGGCCTACGACCACCATCGGCACCCAGTGATACTTGCTCAGCCAGACATAAAACTTGTCCCGCGCCAGGTCTGGAGCGTACCGCGCCAGCATCGCCGTCTCCGAATGCATCGAGACGCCGCTCAGGATCCAACCGATATGGGCCCACCACCCGCCTTCGTTGGGCGTATGTGGGTCGCCGTCGTGATCGGAGAGTTGGTGATGCACCCGGTGCGTTGCCACCCAGAAGATCGGCCCGCCCTCGAGTGACAGAGTCGCTCCCACAGCCATCACGTACTCCACCCACTTCGGCGTCTTGTATCCCCGGTGCGTCAGCAGCCGGTGGTAGCACATGCCAATGCCGACATTCGAGGCGTACACCCACAGCACTGCGGTGCAGATCAGCGCCTTCCAGGAAAACATGAACAGCGCGGCCACGGCGCCGATATGGAACAGCACCATGAAAATTACCGTCACTATGCTCAGAGTGCCGCTCTGCGCGGCCCGTCCCAGCTTGGGAATATTGGGCTCGTTCCTTGCGTGGACTGACTCACCCGCAACAGAAGGGGTGATATGAGGGAGGCTTTCCTGAATCGTTTCTACTGGCATGAATCCGCTTACTCTCCGGTGTCCGAACTATGGGTGGTCTACCTTCTGACCGTATCAGTACGCGGAGACACAGGATGTAAGACTTTTGTAAGGAGCAACAGAGGATCTACGAGACGAAAACTCAGGCCCTGGAACTTCCCTGCGGCGGCCAGGCAGTCGGCTGCGGCAAGGACAATGGCTCCTCCGGCATCACAATCCAGAACACCACATACGCCACAAGCCCGATTCCGCCTCCGAAAATAGTCAGCAGGACGGTGACTACGCGCACCCACACAACATCCCACCCGTAGCTGTTTGCCAGCCCCTGGCAAACCCCGGCAATCATGCGTCCCATTCTCGGACGAATGAGCCTGGTGGGCGGAGCATACGCCACTCCTGGCTGCGCTGAATACTGTTGCGATTGGGGGGCGCTTACCGGCGTGCCGCAGACCGAGCAAAAGCGCGCCTCGTCATTCATTGCGTTGCCGCAGTTCTTGCATGAAATTGACATAACGTCCTCTCGTGTACACCACAGTACACCTTCTTCGAATGTACGAGCCAGCCTGCGAATTTGTTCCCTGCAAATGACTGCGCTACGAAGGGGTCAATGGGCCCGGTACGGGCTGTCCATATACTTGCGCGCCAACTCACCCTGAGAGGTATTGGCGCCCTCCGCAACCACCGCTTGGAACTGCTGGCGCGCCTGATCATATTGATGCATCAGGTCGTAGACCTCGCCCGCGGCCAGCAGACAGCGGAGTTTGAGCTCCGGACTGGTGGTCGGCTGAATAGCTCCCTGGCGAAAGGCCTGAACCGACTCCGGATAAAGGTGCTGCCCGCGCAGGGTGTCGCCAAGCCCGAAATAAGCCAGCTCCACGTGCGCCGAGGCAAAGTAGCCGGGACGTTTGGCGTCGCTGATCACCTGCCTGTAGAGGTCAATCGCCTTCATCCCTTCACCCGAATCCTTGGTAAGGTTCGCACGTTCCAGGCAGAACAGGAAGTCATGGGGATACTCGCTGACGAGCGATTCATTAATCGCCAAAGCCTGCTGATACTTCGCCTCGCGCCGCAGGAAAAGGGCCATCACCGTCCGCGCCTCCACGCTCGTAATCACGCCCCGGTCCGCCGCATCCTGCAGCGTCCTCAGCCCCTCCGCCTTCGAGCCGTGGATTCCGGCAATGCCAATCAGCAGCTTGAACGCAAACGGAAGCGATCCGACTACATACTGATACACACCCACTACCAGCTTGGCATCCACGTAGTTCGGGTCCAATTGCAAAGCCTTCTCGCTGTCGTTCTTCGCCCCAAGCGCCAGCTTCAGCGCTGACACAAAGCCGCGCTCCACCAACCCTACATATACGGCCTCCAGGCTTCTGCCCCACCCGCGCGCAAAAAGCGCGTTCACGTCATTCGGGTTCCGACTCAGCTCGGCATCTGCCTGATCAAAGACCTTCTGCGTCAGATCCCTTACTTCATCGCGCACCTTCGGGTCTTCGACGACTGTATGTTTTCCCGTCAGGAAGCCGTCATGCGCATAGAACGTCGTGTCCAGCAGATCCAGCCGGAACATCTCCTGAAAAATCGTGACATACAGAATGTAGTCCGTTGCAATCGGATCGTTGGGATGGCTGGCCTGCACCCTCCGGAAAATCCCCAGCGCAGCCACGTAATTCATGTTGTAGAAGTAGGCAAAGCCCTCCCGGACCAGCGGATCGTGATTGAGCGGGTCGGTATCCACCTGCTGCGCGGGCGCACTCGGGACGGTAAGAACAACAAGAAGAACGAGAAGCAAAAGAACCATGAAGTTGCGAATTGCCGCAACTGGGGGGCGCAGGACAGGCTTCGTAAGTGACATTCGGTTTATGAGGCTCTCGCGGGGACTGCAAAAATAGACGCCCCACATCGCATTTTAGACTGGAAAAGCCCCTCGAAATGTCGCAGTATCTTGTTACCTTACAGATACACCATGACCAGGAAGGAACTGATCCGCCTGCTGCTACTGCAGGCCCGCGCCAACGGCTTTGAGTTCCGGAAGTGGTATCAGAACCGGGTCAGCGCCGAATGGACGACGGCAGATGCCGCCATCGAGAACCTCTCGCATGGCGGGCGCTACTATGCCCTGCTGTTCTCACACCAGTTCGCCCGTAACTTCTGGAAGCCCGGACGGCGCATGCAGTTCGTCGTCCCCACGCAGGAGTTCACCCGTGTCAACCGCCGTGGCGAGCAGATCACCGTGGTCAGAAAGGCCTACACGCGCCGCACCATGCGCGGCAATGCCTGGGAGTACCACCTGCGCGAAATGGCCGCGACCGAGGAGCCCCTGCTGTATATCCGGCGTTTTCTGGTGACCGAAGAAGAGCTGGAGGCCCAGCGCTCCGGCGAGGCACAGAATCTGGACGAAGACCCCGAGCCGCAACCTGAGCCTGATTCGTCACAGGATTCGCTCCCCGAGCCGAAGAGTTAACGCAACCTCTCAAGAGCTATAGAACTCAAGCCCTAAAGAAATGGTTCAGAGGTCCTCGCCCTTTGCCGACCCGCTGGGCTGCAGCCATCGCCCCGGCAACATATGCCTTGGCCTCGCGGACGGCCTGAGCCGCTGCATCGCCAGCCAGCAGCCGGATCAGCAGTGCGGATGAGAAGGCGCAGCCGGTTCCGTGGGTCGCAGTCGTCTGGATGCGGTGGCCGGGAAACCACTGGCTCTTTCCGTAGGCAAGCAGCAGGTAGTCGTCCGGCGGGTCGAAATGCCCGCCCGTAACAACAAGATTCAGATCGGGATAGCTCGCGGCCAGCCGTCCGGCCCGTTCTTCGACCGCGCCCCGAGTCAGTACAGGTCCCCCGGCCAGCACCGCCAGCTCCTCAGCGTTTGGCGTAATCCAGCCGACCCGGTGCAATAAATTCTCCCTCAGCCGGGAGACTCCCTCAGCCGAAAGTAACTCCTTGCCGGAGCTTGACTTAAGGACCGGATCGAGAACCACGCGTTCAGGCGGAATGCCGGAACGCTCCAAAAAGTTGCCGACCGCGTCAACATTTCCCGCCGTTGCCAGCATCCCAATTTTCAGGCCGGAGATTTCGAGGTCTTCCGCGAGACAAGCCAGGGTCTCAGCCAAAACCTCCGGCGACACCGCATCCACGCGACGCACCCCCTGCGTGGACTGAACAGTAAGAGCCGTAATGGCGGAAACGCCATAAAGTCCGTGGGCGGCAAAGACTTTGAGGTCGGCGGTCACACCCGCCCCGGACGACGGGTCGAATCCGGCGATCGTCAGAGCGATCAATGGTTTGCCGTCCCCAAAATTGCTCGAACTGCCTATCATATTCTGCCTGTGGAAATCAAGCATTTTTGAGAAATAAATCTCGGTTTTTGTTTGACTTGAGGTTTTGATGCTCCATACAATTTCCGGAGGAGGAATATGAGCGCTATCGCAATCCTTAAGAATAACTGCTTCCGACGATCTGGTCTGATCGCCAGCGCCGTTCTTGCGGCCGTTATTGGCGTATCAGGTACCCCTGCTGGCAATGCGGAACACTCTGTGCACCTGAAACAGGTTGCGCCCAAACAACCCCAGCATCACTGGTATGAAATAGGCCGTGCCTCTTGGTATGGCAAGCTCTTCCAGGGCCACGAGACTGCCAGCGGTGAAGACTACAACATGAACGCTATGACCTGTGCGCACCGCAGCCTTCCGCTGGGTTCGCTCGTAAAGGTCACCAATCTCCGGAACCACAAGTCGGTGATCGTGCGCGTGAATGACCGCGGACCCGTTCCACGGAACCGCATTATCGACCTTTCCTATGCTGCGGCCCGCTTCCTTGGGTTCAGCAACAGGGGAACCGCTCCCGTCCGTGTGGAACTGATCTCCAGGACTTCGGAGCTCTCTCAGATGGCGTACCCGGCCTTCGCGGCCCACTGAGACTCAGCCCTCCCTGACTCGCTCCTCCTATAAGATAGGGTTCAGCCCTTAAAGGAGTGGTGTGCCTGTGACTCTTCCCGGCCCTGAGCCTGCCCGTCTTTCTGCTCGCGATCGCGTGATCGTCGCGCTGGACGTACCCGATGCGGAGCAGGCTCTGGGGTTGGTGGAGCGCCTGGACAATCAAATCTATTGGTTTAAGATTGGACTGGAACTCTATCTTTTCGAAGGAAATAGAATCATCGAAAAGCTGCGGTCGCTAGGCCATTCCGTCTTTCTCGACCTTAAACTCCACGACATTCCCAACACCGTCGCCGGGGCTGTCCGCTCCGCCTCTCGCGCCGGAGCAAAGATGCTCACCGTCCACGCTTGCGGTGGCCCAGCCATGCTCTCCGCCGCCGTTGAAGCGGCTGCTTCCGTGGCTCATGCCCCTCAACTCCTCGCCGTCACCGTTCTCACCAGCATGGACCAGTCCCAGCTCTCAGCCGTCGGCGTTCCTGGCTCTCCAGCCGATCAGGTGCTCATCCTCGCCCAAATGGGCTGGCGATCCGGCATCCGCGGATTTGTCTCCAGTGCCGAAGAGGTCGCCGCGATGCGCCACACCTTCCCCGCCGCGACGCTCGTCATCCCCGGAATCCGCCCTGCGGGTGCAGCCACCGATGACCAGAAACGTGTCGCAACTCCCGCCGCCGCCATCGCCGCCGGAGCCGACTACCTCGTCATCGGACGCCCCATCACCCAGGCCCCGGATCCAGCCGCCGCCGCCGCCGCGATTTTGGCTGAGATCAGCTAAACCAGCACAAATAGGCATAGAACTGCGAGCAGCTGGACAGAACCTTGGAACCCTCTGATGAGGGCAATCGATGGGATAGGTATGCAAACATTTGCACTTTGAGCATCTTGAAAGTCTAAAAATGCGCCCCTCTCGGTCTAGGCTCGAGAAAACCACTTCCTTGAAGCAATCAGGCGAAACGGTAGCCGCCGGGTCCGCCACCTGGAGGTCTGTTTCCACACGTCCATAACTATGGCATTGTGGGTGCTACTAGAGCAGCGGCACTTCTGTGTCGACGAGGCTGACGTCCGTGGGATTTGTCATAGATGCAATGTTATTCGGCATGGCGATGATCGGGCTGGCCCGCCCGTATATCGGAATGCTGGCGTTGCTCATTGTCATGGAGTTGCAGCCCGGCGCTCTTTACCCTCAAACGGCGCCCCTCCATCTAGAGCGGATTATAGCGGCCATGCTGCTGGTTTCGTTCCTGCTCAACCGACAGAAATTTCGCCTTCCCACGCCCATGGGTTGGTTTCTGGCGCTTTACGGTGCGATGTTCCTTGCGATCCCTTTGGCATTCTGGCCGGGCAACTCTGCGGCCTACTGTCTTTACTTTCTGGAAATCGTCGCCTTCGTCCTGTTCGCGACCGCCCAGTTAACCACAGAGTTGCGCATCCGCTCGTTCATCCTGACCTACGTGCTATTGGTGGACTGGCTCGGGGGCAGCGCGCTATGGAACTATCTCCACGGAATCTTCATTTATAGAATGCACATCGATCGCGCCATCGGCATCACCAGTTCCGCCGGAGACCCCAACACCCTGGCGACCACCCTGCTCCTGACGATTCCCTTATGTTTCACACTCATGCTCCGGTCAAATCCACTTTGGATGCGCCTGATTGGCGTTGCGTCGGTTGCGATTGACTTCGTGACAATCATTGATACCGGGTCCCGCACCGCGGCTTGCGGAATCGTTGTTCTGGTAGGTCTACTGGTGTTCCGGAAGCGGAGAAACCTCCTCTATCTGCCGCTCGTTGCTATGCTGGCTCCGCTGCTGTGGATGGCGATCCCCCAGCAATACAAGGCGCGCTATGAGACGATCGATCATTTGAAAAAGGATGAATCCTATCAGCTGCGCCTCGACAGTTGGCAGGGCGGCTTGGCCATGTTCGAGAGCAACCCGCTGACCGGAGTTGGTCCTGGCAACTATGCCATAGCGAACGGAGAAAAATTCTGGCCAGGGCCAGGCCGTAAATATTGGCTCAACGCGCACTCGTTATATTTTCAAACTATCGGCGAGATGGGACTGTTGGGAGTGTTTGTCTTCGGCGGCTATCTGATTTCCATCTTCCGGCTGAATTTCCGCTTGAGAAAGGAGCTGGCCGAACGCGACGTGTCAAAGTTTCTGAAGTTCCTGCCCGACATGTTCCTCATCATGCTCTGTCAATTGCTGTTTGCCGGCTATGCCGCCCACGTTCTCTTTCGCAGTACGTGGTACATCATCGGTGCCATGAGTGGTTCCTTGAGCCTGCTGCCAGCTCTTCAGCAGAAGGCTGAGGAAACCACGACAGGCCGCCTTAACGCTCTCGCACCCTGGGTTTACGGCCGGGTGCGTTCCCCGGCGCTCGTGCCGGCATGGCAAACCCAGATCCGCACGCATGGGCCATCTGCCTGAGGGGCAACCATTTCACCGGACACTTGGAAATATCACTCCTAGTCAAATGGCTCACTCTCAATACAACTACCGCGATACGCTGGACAGGCTCGTGCAATCCGACACGAATTGGCTCGATATCGGTTGCGGTCACACCATCCTGCCCGAGTGGCTTCGTGATTCCATCCCTTTCCAGAAAAAGCTTCTGGCTCGATGCAGGTTGGCGCGTGGATACGACCCGGTTGACGACCGTCCGCACGTGGCGGGATTAATAAAGGAGGTCTCACCCGGCTGCAGCCTGCCTTTCGAAGATGGCCTCTTCAACCTGGTGACGGCGAACATGGTGGTCGAGCACGTTGCCGACCCTGTTCCCTTCGCACGCGAGATTCACCGTGTCCTCAAAACGGGTGGCCTGTTCGTCGCGCATACCTCGAATCTCTTATACTTTGAATATTTCGCCGCCAAGATCTTGCCGAATTCGGTCGCGCGTGTCGTCGCCCATCACCTCGATGAACGGGAATACGACGACATTTTCCCCGCTTATTACCGGATCAACACTCGCTCAGCCTTTAAGCGCCTGCCCGGGTTCAGAATCAATGCCCTGGAATGCGTTACAACCGGGCCGAAGTATAAAAAAATTCCGATGCTGAACTGGATCGAATCGGGCATGATCCATCTGGCCAACCTTCCGGGGCTGCACGACCTGCGTTCCGACTGGATCGCAGTGTTGCAAAAGGTCGATCTCAATTCCCCTTCAGCGTAAGAAGTATCGCGACCCATCAGGCTCTTCCAGGACCTGCCTCTGCACCTAAAGTTTCACTTGAGCCAATTCATGAACTCCCTACTCGCTCCGCAACGCCTGCATCGGATCAACGCTCGCCGCTCGCCGAGCCGGGAGATATGCCGCCACAGCCCCACTTAAGAGCAGTACCACCGCAACCACGCCCATCGTCCAGACATCGTGCGCAGAGACTCCATATAGGTAGCTTCGAATAAACCGGGTCGAGGCAAAGGCCAGTCCCAGGCCAATCGCTACCCCCACAACAACCAGTAGCCCAGCTTGCCGCATGATCAGCCACACAATGTCGCCCCGCTGCGCGCCGAGGGCAAAACGAACACCCATCTCTCGCGTGCGCTGGCTGACCACATAAGCCAGCAGCCCATACAATCCCGCCACGCAAAGCAGCAGCGCCGAACCGGCAAAGGTCTCCAGCAGATGGGCCGCAAACATCTGGCTTCCATAAGAATCCTCAACGATCTGGTTCATTGTCGTGATCTTGGCGTTCGCCAGGGCCGGATCAACCTGCCGCAGAGCCTCCCGCAGCTCGGGAACTACTTGGTCCGAAGATCGGTGCGTCCGCACCGCCAGATCCATCGCAATGCCTTCCAGCCCCGTGTAGAAGCCGCTTTTGGGATCGAGCTGAGAGATGTCGACCTCCACTTCCGGCCTGGGAGGATAGTCCACGCTTCTCTGCCGGAAGTCGTCCATCACGCCGATGATCGTGGCCTGTTTGCTTTGCTTCCCGGGATCAAGTTTCAGCACCTGCATGCCGACAACCTTATTCAGGTCCTGCTCATGCGGTGCATACTCACGGGCAAATGCGCGATTGACCACAACAACCGGCTGGCTTGTAGGAGTGTCCTGCACATCGAAGTACCGCCCGGCGAGCATACGGAACTCATAGACCTTCTTGAGGTCAGGGGTTGCAGCTTTGAAGAAGGCATCCACAATATTCTGACTTGACTTTTGATAGAGGCTAAGCTGCATGAGGAAGGTCCGCCCCAGCGGTACATCCGTCATCAGCCCCGCCGCATCCACACCGGGCAAGTGCTTCACCCGCTCCAGCAGCGGTTCATAGAGTTCCGTAGTCGCGTTCACTTTGGAGAATCGGTACGTAGGAATGTCCAGATTCGCGACAAGGATATGGTCCGTGCGGAATCCGAGCGGCACGCGTCGCAGATCATAAATGGTGCGCAGCATTAGCCCGCAGGCTGCAAGCAGAGTAAGCGACATGGCGATCTCCGCTATCACCAGACCACCACGCAGCCGATGATGGCTGCGGCTTGTCCCGCTCTGTTGCCCGCCCTGCCTCAGCATCGGCTCAATCGGCGAGCAGGCCGCAAGCCACGCTGGCCACGCAGCAGCCAGAACCGCCGAGACAAACGTCAGTACTACCAATCCGCCTAGCACCGGCAGATTGATAGAAGCAGAAATCCGGAAAGGCAGATGGCTGCGGAAAGAATGTTGAAACAGGTGGACGGATGCCACTGCCATCGCCGTTCCAAGCGCCGCGGCCGCCCCACTCATCACACAGCTCTCCACCACCAGCTGCTGTGCAATGCTCCAACGGCTCGCGCCGAGCGCCCCGCGCATGGCCATTTCCCGCTGCCGCGCAAACGACCGCGCAAGCAGCAGGTTGGTCGCATTCACGCACGCAATCAACCACAGCAGCAGTGCAGCCGCAAATAGAGCGTAAAGCGCCCGGCTGGTCGACTTATCTACCAGCGTACTTACGTAGGGGTCGATCTTGATACGAGTGGCGTTCTTCCGCTGATCAGGATTGGAGTAGCTCTTCGCAATCTGCCCCTGCATCGTGTTCATCTCCGCAAGTGCAGTTATCAGCTTCACTCCAGGCCGAAGCCGCGCGATCACGCTATATGACGGCGTGTCTTCATTGCGGACTTGGTCTTTGCTCGTGAGCTGAATCGGTATCCACGCCTGCGGAATCCAATCCCCAAACGGAAAAGCAAACCCGCGCGGCATTACGCCCGTCACGGTGTAAGGCTGCCCATTGATCTGCACAGTTTTACCGATGATGTGCGGATCGGCATGAAAAATCGAGCGCCAGGCAGTGTCGCTCAGCACCACCGTATCCTCACTCCCGGACTTTGCAAAGTCCTGCAGCATATTCGGCAGTCCCGGCCCCATCCGCGGATGGATCCCAAACACCTGAAAGAAGTTCGCGCTTACCTTCAGCAGCGAAACCTCAGTCGATGAGTTCCTACTGCCCATAAAGCTCCGGCCATTCATCCAGTCGTAAAAGGCGATCTGCTGCAAACTCTTCGCTCGGCCTTGCCACGCCTGAATATCAAGGAACGGCACGAAATTCAGATCGTGGCCGTTCCAATGTACCGGCCTTTCATAGATCTCGACCAATTGCGAAGCCCTCGCATACGGCAGCGGCCGTAGCAGAATCTGATCCACAACCGTAAACATCGCCGTCGCCGCCGCAATCCCCAGCGCCAGCGTCCCAATCACCGCACATGCAAACCCCGGCGATTTCCGAATCTGCCGCAGCGCAAACAGAGCATCCCGCCACAGATTCTCCAGCCGTGTCCACTGCCAAACCTCTCTGCCTTGCTCTTCCACTAATGTCACATTCCCGAACGCCCGCCGTGCCGCCTGTTCCGCTTCTTCTCCGCTCATGCCTTCATGCATCAGCAATTCCTTCTTCTCCTCGATATGCTGACGGACCTCTTCGGCAAGATCGCTGTAAAGGCTGCGGCGGCGCCAAAGAAAACCGGAAATGATGCGGTCAATCCAACTCATCGCGCGTTCCCCTCTCAGGCTTTCTCTGGGCTAGGCACTCTAGGTTTGAGCACAAGGCTGATGCCCTGGAACATGCGCTCGAAACTCGAAATCTCCCTTTCCAGATGCCGCAGTCCGGCGGCGGTGATCTGATAGGTTCTTACGCGGCGGTTTGTACTGGAGACTGTCCATTCGGCCTTCACCAGCCTTGCCTTCAGCAGCCGCTGGAGTGCCGGATAGAGCGATCCCTCTTCCACTTGGAGAAGATTGTTGGATCGCTGCTGGATTTGCTGGACGAGGGCATACCCGTGAGCTGGCTGGCGTCGCAACGACTCAAGGATCATCATTTCGAGCGCTCCCGGGAAAAGGTCGCGAACAGATTTATTCGTCGATGGCATCTTCCAAACACGCCTAGACTAAACAGGGGTACGAGAACTGTCAATGGCGCGCTCAGGGATAATGTCGACAAAATCGCCCGCTGTTAATTTGATTGATACCTCCAGCGCATTTTCCTGTTGCAATCTGTCCGATCTAGTGACTATTGATTGAGCGTGGTTTGCAACGCTGGCTGAAATCAGTTAGATTAAGGCGATTGGATAGATTTCTGCGCAGAGCGTGCAGACGAAATATTTGTCGGGATTTACTCAGATTGGGGTTCCCTCGATCTGATACCCTTAAGTAGTATCCGTGTTAACGACCTCCTTGAAACTCTGCGCAATGCCTTGGTGCGGACAGTTGAGGCCGAAAGGAATGGCTGCTCGCGCTTAGGTCGCATTTCAGCGACAGCCGACTTCCGAAACGCCGAAGCTTGATTCGCGCTTGAGCGATTGAAGCACTGAAATGGTGCTCCGGGTGATTGCGCCTGAGAAGCCTGACATTGCTTCGAAATGATCATCCAGAATAGGCGTTCATTTTGCGCCTTGCCGGGATCGCGTGAGAGCTGCTCGTTGGCATTGAGAGTATGTAGCGCCGTCAGAACAGCGGTGTAGATGACGGCCGCTAAACCCTGGCTTTATGGTATTTCGAGGAAGTGTGGACCTCGCTGAGCGTTCACCTGGCTTTCAACGCCTGACGGTCGCGTACGACGACAGGATGTAAGCTTCCGGTGATGCACTCTTCCTAGGGATGCTCTAACCCCAAAACAGGTGATTATGACTACTAATGCCCCCCTCATGTCTCACTATGGGCCGAATTCGGCCTCATGTAGGGCGGTTCCTGCGCAAAAGAATCTTTCTCGCGGAACCGTATTCTTTATTTTTCTTTGCGCTGGACTATTGTTAAGCGGCTGCGGTACTTCCACTACCACGAGCGGGGCCTCACAGAACACAGACCCGACGAAGACCACGCCGACTATCACCTGGGCAACCCCAGCATCAATCACCTATGGCACGGCGCTCAGTTCCAAGCAACTCGACGCCGCCGCCTCCGTGGCCGGGACATTTGCATACTCTCCCGCGGCGGGAACTGTACCACAGGTGGGAACGGACACACTCTCCGTCACCTTCACTCCCACTGACACCACCGACTACAACTCCGCCACTGCAAGCGTAAGTCTGGTCGTCAATGCCGCATCCAAGACCACGCCGACCATCACATGGGCAACACCAGCCCCCATCACTTACGGCACGGCGCTAAGCTCCACACAGCTCGATGCCACAGCCTCCGTGGCCGGGACGTTTGTCTACTCTCCCGCAGCCGGAACAGTGCCTGCGGTGGGTACGGATACCCTGTCGGTCACTTTCACTCCGACTGACACCGCCGACTACAACTCCGCCACAGCCAGCGTAAAGCTGGTGGTCAATGCCTCCTCATCCAAGACCACGCCCACCATCACATGGGCGACCCCAGCGCCAATTACTTACGGCACGGCGCTAAGCTCGACGCAGCTTGACGCCACAGCCTCCGTGGCCGGAACCTTTGTCTACTCTCCCGCAGCCGGAACAGTGCCTGCCGTGGGTACGGATACACTGTCGGTCACTTTCACTCCCACTGACACCGCCGACTACAACTCTGCCAGCGCCAGCGTGCAATTGGTCGTCAATTCCAGCGGCGGCGGCTCGGCGACGGGGACTCCATTGAGCGCCTGCGCCGACCTGACGCAGAGCGGAACCTACTACCTCTCGCAGGATGTAAGCTCCACTGGTACTTGCTTCTTTATTGACGCGAATAACATCACCCTGAACCTGAACGGACACACCATCACCTACGGCACAGGCGGAGGATCGGCAGGAACGCCTGGGATTCTTCTGGCGGACGCAAACTACGAAACGGACTACAGCCTTGCTCAGCGCGGAACCACAAATAACCACTCCGGATTCGTGATGTATGGCGGCACGCTCAACGAGTCCCCAAATGCCGCCCCGCAATCCCGAGGGATATGGGTTTCCCAATACGATTACACAGGGACACCTCCGGTAATCCACGATATGACTATCAATACCTACACTCAGGATTCTGAGCCTATCTTTGGGACTATCAGCATGCCCGGCTGGCAAATCTACAACAATACTTTGAACTGGGCGTGTGTCAGCACATATCCGGCTACAGGGACTCCGTGTGACAGCAATCGCTATAACCTGTATGGTTACGCTATTTGGATTGGGGATGATCCGAACAGCGTTGGCGAAAGCGCAGCCCAGATTGCGACAGCCGATTTGATTACCAACAATAAGATCCTCGCTGCGCCTCAGGGTGGCATCTTTGATGATCATCAGAACGCTCAGCTCATCAGCAATGACATTACCTTCGACGCTTATTTCGCAAATGATTACTGCATCGTAAACTACAGCGGAAACGGGCAGATCATCTCCAAGAACAACTGCCATCCGACCAACGGCCGCGGTATAGACGCAGAAGCCACAGACACTCAAGTCACAGATAACATCATCTCTGCTACTGAACTCCCACAAAACGCCGAGTATGGGGGCTGCGAACTTGGAGGCGCCGACGGCATACGCGTGCGGGACAACTTCTATCAGGGAGCTCCCACACCGCCTGTCAACGTCCTCATAAGTGGTAACACAGTCTCGGTCACGGCATCCAAGTGCCAGGGGAATGGCCTGCGGCTCACAAACCTGCAACCAGGGGACACGGTTACGTTTGCAAATAACATCGTAACCACTACCGGGACCAGCCCGCAGGTCGATTATGCAATAAGCTTCGACGGCGACAACCAGGCGCCGGTGACCTTCACTTCAAATACATTGCAAAGCGTCTATGCACTGGTTGAGGTGGACTGGGACGGGGCTAACGAAACCATAGGCTCAGGGCAAACCTGGAACGGATCACCCAAATACTTCGTCGATAACGAAAACGGGTATCTCGATCAGGCAGACGATGGCCCTACCTTCTCACAGTCACTGACCATCGACATGACCGGCAGCGGCACCGTGCATTGCGGAACCTACGCAGCCGGGCCGGTGGTTGTGGGCACAACCAGCGTAGTCTGCAACCAGTAAACAACGTGGCGGAGGATCGCGATGGTCCTCCGCCACTTCACATCATCTTCATGCAAAGCTTTACCAGCCGGAGGGAATTTCCTTGCCAATCCAGCGCCGAATTCTGTTCTCCCACGCAGGCGGAAGCTTGGCCACGCACCTGCGACCGGCGTCTACAAACTGTTCACGACGGTCATGACGGCGCAACAGCGTGCGGTCGATACGATAACGGATGATCGGTACGATGGGGCCCCCGAACTCCCGCAGAAAGCGGTGCGAGCTTCCCATGGACATCAGCGGAAAGCCCTGTTCACAGCCCCACTCGACCCCTCTCCACACCAGCATGTCATTCGGCCTGAGCGATTGGTATTCGGGCAGCGAGCTGTTGCGCGAGCATTCGATAAGCCCGTTGGGAAAGAAACGGAAGACATTACCCGCGATGATCTTCCCTTCATGACGCGCAAGCAACAGTAGTCGATTGCGGCCGGTGGTGCGATAGGCCAGATCCTCGGTCTCGAACGAATAGCAGTGCGTTCGCTTCGCGGCGCACCATTGTGCATAAATCTGATAGAAAGTCTCATAATCTTCCCGGGACTCCGCAGGTGATACCTCGACTCCGTGGCGGATTCCATAACGGATGCGATTGCGGCGCCTGTTGTCACACTGGCGCAGCAGTTTGTCCGCACCCATTGACAGATCGAGCACGGCGTTGCCTACAAGCTCACGGCGGCGGTAGCCGAGATCGAGGAGCGGATCAAGAGGCAGCCACTCCCAACTATAAATGCTGAGCAACTTTGCGCCCTGAGCCTCGCGCTCCAGACCGAGGGCGAGCGCGGCAAGGACGGCGGCCTTGTCTGCGGCTGGGTCAATCTGAATCTGCGGGCGCGTGGGCAGGCCGCAGGCCACTTCGTCCCCCTCGTGAAATCCGGTTAACACGCCGGCGGCGGCATTACCGCGCAGCACCAGAATAGCGAACGGACGTTTGCCTTCAAAATACGGCTCTAGAAAGTACTCAGGCGAGGTATAGTGCGACGGCAGCGGAACTGCGCACAGAAGCTTTCGCCACGCGGACTCTAAAGGTGGCGGCGGAAAGTCATGCAGCACTGCAACGGACATCGCAGTGGCCGCATCGGCGGAACTCTGGCGCTCAACACTAGGCGGCATGGTTTGGACCGGCAACATTCGTGAAATCTCCATGGCGCTCGCAGAGCGCGTGGTTCAGCTGCATCGCCCTTGACGTGGAATCAAAAGCCCGCCAGGTGAAGGAAAGTGCGAGTGACCCCCTGCGTTGCGAAGTGGATGAGGAAGGCGAGCAGACCACCGCATCCAAAAAATAATGCAACAAGCATGACGGCTCTCAGGGGAAACGCGCGGGTAGCAGTATTTCCGCGATAGTAAAGTGCAATTGGCTCGGAGTCGGTTTCAGCCATGGCCGCAATATCCACCTGGTCGCCCACCTTAATAATGAGCGGCCTGTCATATGCGGGAGCAACGGCCTCTAGCGATCTCTTCATACTGGTGATCAGAAGCAAGTCAATCGCCAGACCTCTCGGGCGGAGACGAACTAAGATTGGAGAGCACTGAAGCGACTGCCCAGCTGGCTTGTTGTGCGGCGAGAATGTAAACGGATATGCAACAGAATGCGCATATTGCAGAGCAGATCACCCCATTGGAATCAGATCGCAACAAGATTAAAGGCTAAAGTAGCTTTGGAGATTGAGTTGCTGCGAATTACGCAAGACGCCTGATCAGAGCGCTGTCGTAATCGTCGGCAGTGTTGTACCTGTTCAGGCCACATTGTGCCGGGTGTTTTGTTGGATAGATCATGGCTGGCGACGGAAAAGTGTCAAAAGAATTAGGAGCAACGCTGGTCCGCAAGGTGAC
>JASHUR010000137.1 GCA_030039895.1 Acidobacteriaceae bacterium
AGCTCGGCGGCGATACGCGCGCGGGTGCTGGCAGCGCGGGCGCGGCAGCGGGAGCGGTTTGCGAGCGCGAAGGAGAAGATTTATTCGAACGCGCAGATGGGGACGCGGCAGATACGGGCGTTCTGCGAGCTGGGCGCGGATGCGGAGAAGCTGCTGGAGCGCGCGATGCAGCAGCAGGGGCTGACGGCGCGGGCGCATGACCGGATACTGAAGGTGGCGCGGACGATTGCGGACCTCGAGGGGTCGGCGGGGATTACGGTTCCGCATATCGCGGAGGCGATCCAGTACAGGACGCTGGATCGGAGTTACTGGTCTTAGCTAATAGCCAGCAGCCAATAGCCAATAGCTAATAGCCAATAGCCAACAGCGAATAGCCAACAGCCAATTAGCCGCCAGCGAGTCAGCGAGAGATCAGTTCGCTTCGCTCACGGCGTAAATTAGATTTCGGCGCGGTCGAGGATGAGTTGGGCGGCGAAGGGGAAGGCGAGCATGACCAGGGTGCGCGCGATGATGCCGGCTGCGAAGTTGCCGGAGAGCTGCGGAGATTCCTGACGGCTGAAGTCGAAGACGTTCATAACGAAGCCGGGCAGGTGCACGGATGGGAAGTAATGGTGCAGAACGGCGCGGAGGATGAAATAGGCGAGCAGTATGCCCGCGCCGAGCATAACTCCTGTGGTGCGCTGGATGAGGATGGTGGAGAAGTAAGAGATGCCGTAGATGAGTCCGGCGACGAGCAGCACGCCGATGCTGACAAAAAGCATAAGGGCAGCGACAGAGACTGTGCCGCCGGACGCGTCGATGGGAATGGCAGCGGGAACGTGGAACAGCATCAGGACGCGATCGATGGAGAAAAGAAAGATGAGATTGGTGACAGCGACGATGATGGCGATCTGCGCCATGGTATAGCCCCAGTCGCTCCAAAGGAACCAGGCACGGCGGCGCGGGCGGGTGAGCAGGAACGAGCCGCTGTCTTCGCCGAGGTTCTTGCCGACACCGATGCCAGCGGAGAGCCATCCCCAGAATGAGACGAGGATCGACTCGGAGTAGAGAAGTCCGGCAGCGAACCCCATAATGCCGCCGTAGATCTGCTGCGGGTCAGGGTGCTGCATCTGCGCGGTACTGAGGAAGACGTCGAGCCTGAAGACACCGAGGAACAGCAGAAGAAGAGCGACTGCGGCGAGGATGGTGAGGATGCGGCCTTCACGCCATAGCTTCGACAGATACATTGTTTTTCTCCTTTCCTACCAGCTCGACGAAGATCTCAGACAGGTTCATGGGGAGGACTTCGAGGACGGTGGCTCCATTGTTGCGGAGGTCGGCGAGGAACTTTTCTTCTCCGGCGCAGAGGACGTATTCGGTGACGCCCTCGGATGCGTGGCGGGTCAGGATTTCGGGCGAGGTTGCGGGAAGCTGTTCTCCGGCGACGCGAATGCGGCGGTAGCCGGCGCGGATGTCGTCCAGGCGGGCTTCAAGGAGCAGATGACCCTGTTCGATGATGCCGACCCAGTCGGCGACCTTCTCGACCTCAGACAGGTGATGTGAAGACATAAAGATGGTGCGGCCATCGTTGGCGAAGTCTTCGACGAGGATGCGAAGAAGCTGATCGGTGACGACAGGGTCGAGGCTCGAGGTTGGCTCGTCGAGGATGAGGAGCTCGGGGCTTTGCGCGAGGGCGAGGAGCAGGCAGAGCTTGGTTTTGTTGCCGTGCGAGAGCTTCTTGAATTTGCGGTCCATGGGAATCTCAAGGGCTTCGGCATAGCGGCGGGCGAGCGTGTCGGACCAGGTGGGGAAGAATCCGCGATTGAAACGAAGCAGGTCGCGACCCGTCATGTAGGGCAGCAGCATTTTGTCGATCACAAAGCCGGTGCGCTCAAGGATGGCAATGTTGTCGCGTCCTGCCTCGAGCCCGAGGACGTGCGCGGAGCCGCTGGTGGCCGGAGCGAGTCCGGCGAGGATGCGGATGGCGGTGGTTTTGCCGGCTCCGTTGCGGCCGAGGAAGCCATAGATGGAGCCCCGCTCGACGTGCATGTTGACACGGTCGAGGGCGGCGAGCGAGCCGTATTGCTTAGTGAGAGCGTGGGTTTGAATGGCGAGATCGGTCATGGCGTTTTCCTGTAGTTCAAGACTGCCTCTCCAACTGGTTCAAAGATTCGTCGAGCAGGCGTACGACATCTTCGCGAGGGAGCAGGAGCTGGTGCGCTTCGACGGCCAACTGCATGGCGAGGGGGCGGAGACGGCGGAGTTTTTCGGGCTTGAGGAGCTTGGGCGTCTGGCCGTTGACGTAGCAGCCGCCGCCCTGCACGGTACGGATGACTCCGTCGCGCTCAAGGTTTTGATAGGCGCGGGCGACGGTGTTGGGGTTAACGCGAATCTCGGCGGCCAGCTTGCGCACGGGCGGGAGCGGGTCACCCTCATGGATGGCCTGCGCGGCGATGGCGTGCTTGATCTGCGATTCGATCTGCAGATAGATGGGAACACCGGAGGCGGGATGGACTCTGACAATCATGGACTGGCCGTCCAGGCGAAAGCTTCGCGTGGCCACTCCCGCTGGTCGTGGGTCGAAGGGAGTGGCAACGTTGTATTAGTACAATAATACAATTTTATGACTTGTCAAGGGAAATTGCGACTGATTCCTGTGGCAGAGGCTGAACAGAGCTGCTAAAGATCACGTATATTGGGCAGTTGCGGAAAATTGGGGGGAAGGCGAATGAAGAAACTGAATTGTATTTTTATGTCGGCGCTGATGACTGCGGTGCTTCCGGCGATGGGAGGGGGTGCGGCACGGGCACAGACGGCGAGCGCGGAGGCACCGAAGCCGCTGCCTCCGGGGCTGGACACGGAGTGGATGGACACGAGTGCGAATCCGTGCACGAACTTTTATCAATATGCGTGCGGGAACTTTTTGAAGCACAATCCGATTCCGGCGGACCTGCCGATGATTGCGCCGTACATCCTGATTTATGTGCACACCCAGGCGGTGGTGCATCAGTTGCTGGAGCAGGCGGCGGTGGACAGTCCGTCGCGGACTCCGGACGAGCAAAAGATCGGCGACTACTATGCGACGTGCATGGACACGCAGAAGATCTATGCGGAAGGGCTGAAGGGACTCGATCCGGGGCTAAAGAGAATTGCGGACCTGAAGAGCAAGAACGATCTGACGCCGTTACTGGCGCACTTCCAGCTGACGAACGTGGGCGCGTTCTTCGACTACAGCGAGCAGCAGGACTTTAAAAATGCGCAGGACCAGATTGCGGTTGTGGACCAGGGCGGGCTGGGATTGCCGGAGCGCGGGTACTATTTGCGGACCGATCCACATTCCGTGGAGACGCGACAGAAGTATGAGCAGTATGTAACGACGATGCTGCAGCTGGCGGGCGAGCCGGAGGCGAAAGCGGCAAGCGACGCGAAGACGATTCTGGATTTTGAGACGGCGCTGGCGAAGGTCTCAATGAGCGTGACGGAGCGGCGCGATCCGAAGAATGTTTACCACATCATGACGGTGACGGAGCTGGCCAAGCTGGCTCCGGTGATTGACTGGACCGACTTGATGAAGCTGACGAATACGCCGCCGGTTACTTCGCTGAATGTGGCGAACCCGGATTTCTTCAAGGGCATGCAGGCGCTGATCGAGTCGACGGACCTCGCGACGATCAAGACGTATCTCAAGTGGCAGTACATTCACGCGCAGCCGAGCTGGACGCTGCCGAAGGCGATGGATGAGGCCACGTTCAACTTCTACGGGCGCTACCTGCTGGGCCAGCCGGAACAGCAGGTGCGCTGGAAGCGCTGCGTGTCCGCGACGGACGGCGCGCTGGGCCGGGCCGTGGGCAAGGTGTATGTGGAGAAGAACTTTACGCCGGAACAGCGGGCGTACATGGTGACGATGGTCCATGACATTGAGGCAGCGATGGGCCAGGACATCGAAGACGTGAGCTGGATGAGCGCGGAGACGAAGGCAAAGGCGGAAGCGAAGCTGCACATGGTGAGAGACAAGATCGGGTATCCGAACCACTTCCGGGACTACTCGAAGCTGACGATTGTGCGCGGCGATGCGATCGGAAATGTGATGCGCGCGGCAGAGTTCGAGAACCATCGCGAGCTGAACAAGATCGGCAAACCGGTGAACCGGGATGAGTGGGGGATGTCTCCGCAGACGGTGAACGCGTATTACAACCCAAGCATGAACGATATCAATTTCCCGGCGGGATACTTGCAGTCGCCGGAGTACAACCCGGACTCGACCGACGCAGAGAATTTCGGACACATCGGCGCGACAGTGGGGCATGAGCTGACGCACGGCTTCGATGACCAAGGACGGCTGTTTGACGGGCACGGCAATCTGATCAGCTGGTGGACCCCCGCAGATGGGGAGCACTACAAGCAGCAGGCATCGTGCATTGTGGACGAGTACAGCAACTTCACGGCGGTGGGCGATCTGAAGGTGAACGGCAAGTTGACAGAAGGCGAGAACATTGCCGACAATGGCGGACTGCGGCTGGCGTATATGGCGTTTCTGGCAGACGCACAACGCAAGGGCATCGACCTGAAGAAGAAGGACGCGAATGGGTTCACGCCGATTCAGGAGTTCTTCCTTGCGTTTGGCCAGGACTGGTGCGGGGAGATGCGTCCGGCTCTGACGCGGCTGCTGGTACAGACCGATCCACACTCACCGGACAGGATCCGCGCTAACGGTGTGCTCCAGAACATGCCGGAGATGGGCAAGGCGTTCGGCTGCAAGGTCGGCGACCCGATGATGCCGGCGCATCCATGCCGGGTGTGGTGATCGTGGCTTAGCAGAGAATGCCTCCGGCGGCGGGACTGGCCGTCCAGGCGTTGGGCTTCGCGTGGTCACTCCCGCTGGTCGTGGAGTTGTGAGGCGGCGGTGCTGAGAGAAAGGTAAGGGAGCGCTGATGGCGCTCCCTTCTTGTTTTTTTGTGGCTTCAACTATTCGACGCGGAGGGCGGCCATGGGATCGAGTTTGGAGGCGCGCTGCGCGGGGATCCACGTGGCGAAGAGGGCGACGATAGCGAGGATGATGGGGACGGCGATGAAGACGAGCGGGTCCCAGGCTTTGACTCCGTAGAGGAAGCTGGTGAGGAAGCGGGCGAGGCCGAAGGCGGCGCCGGTTCCGATGACGACGCCGATGATGGCGAGAAGCATTCCCTGGCGGACAACGAGGTTGCGGATGCGTTTACGGTCGGCGCCGAGGGCCATACGAATGCCCATCTCCTGCGTGCGCTGCTGGACGGAGTAGGCCATGAGGCCGTAGATGCCGA
>JASHUR010000138.1 GCA_030039895.1 Acidobacteriaceae bacterium
GTAATCACCATCGCCGACGACCACAGTTGATGCGTCGTGCTCCGCCCGAAAGGAATGTAGTAGTCGCCTGACAGTAGCTCCGTCACTGCGCCCGGGTCCTGCGCCGTTGTCAGGTCGGCATTCTGCATCAGATGCGCATAGCCCGAAAGCACATGCCCCGTCCTGTACTCCGCCACGGCCATCCATCCGGTAAATAGCGGCCACACCGAACCCTGGTGATAACTGATCGGGTTGTACAGCGGATCGCTCGCCGCCACATCCCGCAGTCCCCAGTCCGTCGAAAAATCATGTGACGCCCACAGCCGGAAGCTGTTGTCCGCGTGTTGGAGTCCCTGGTCGTCGCTCCACCACGCAATCGCAGGAAACATCGTAGACGTCTCGTCCCGCTTCCCATTCCCATTCCAGCTGAAGGCATACCGCTGCTGGGCCGGAAGGTAGTACTCCTCCTCGATCTTCTCTCGAATCTCCGTCGCGCGCGCCGCCGCCGCATTGGCCTCCGCGTCATTGCCCAGTAGCTTGTCCAGCTCTGCCATCGCGCTCGACGCCTGCCGGTCGAGCTCCGCTAGATAGATCTCCTGGTGTGGCATTCCCGGCGGCCAGCTCTCTACCCAGCCCGTGCCCTGTGAGTTGTCGTAAATCCCGTCTCCGTCCGTGTCGTGCGTTGTCTCGAAATGCCACGCCTTCTCCACCGCCTCGCGATTTTCCTTCAGAAACGACACATCTCCACTGCTGCGAACATAGTTCAGCATCGCCGTCAAAAACAACGGAGTCGAATCCGCCGCAGCATACATGTACGGCAGCGACTTCCAGTCCACCAGCGCCGCTGTCTGCGAATACTCATGCATGATCTTCCCATCGTCCCGCTGCCGCTTGATCAAAAACTCCAGCTCTTTACGGCTCAGCTTGAAGTCGCCAAACCCGTTAATCGCATACATCGTGTACAGAGCGTCCCGCCCAAAGCACCACCCGAATCCCGGCCGCGCCGAATCGCCCGACGAATAGTACCCCGCCACGAGCGCCGTCTCGCCTGTCGTGTGCAGCTTCACCTTCAGTTGCTCTACCGCCATCACCGCCCACGCAAAGTCCCGGTCCAGCTCCTTGTCCGGAGTCTCAATTGACGTAAGCTCCTGCTGCATCTTCGCGTAACTTGCCGCATGCGCCGCATAAATCTCCGGCAAATCGTTATCCAGCTGCATCAACTTATCGCGTAGGGCAATGTTGGTCGCAGTCTTGTCCGTCATCCCCACCGCCATCAGCAACGGAAAATACTTCGCCCCATCCCTCTGCGGGTCATAGTGCAGCTTGAGTTGCAACGGATAATACGTCGGTTTCTCCTCATACGGAGCCAGAATCCCCGGCTCGGCGCCCGGCATCGCAATCGCCCCGGCAATATTCGGAAAATCCATGTGCAGCACGTAGTACCCGCTCGCGCCCAGCTTCACCCAATCGGGAGACGGCGTGCCCTCCGTCGGGTCCGGCCACATCGGCCGCACCTCCGGCTTCATGTTGAATGTCAGGTCCAGCGGCTTCGTCGAATTGATCTGGAACAGCACCACCGCGCCCGTCCCGTCCTCAACTCCATTCGGAGCAAACATGATCTGCCGTACCCGGAAGCCGATATGCGCATAGGTAATCACCGTGCGGTCCGGATATACCTCAATCTCCGCTGCATCGCGGTTCAGATCAATCGGCACATCATAATCCGCAAGATGCGCTGTAATCCTGAAGTCGCTGAACAGCTTCACCGGCAGAACCCACGCCTCAAACGTGCCCTGCTGATCGCCAAGCAGTACGCCGCGCTCGCCAGACACCGTAAACGGCATCCCCGCTTCCACATGCTGGCGCAGCACCATCCCATTGCTCTTCAGCGGCAGCGAATCAATCGCGTGGAACCCTCCAACTTGCCCCATCGCCACACTGCAAACCGCCAGCACCGCCCACACCGCCTGCTTCATTCTGCCTCCCGCAACAAAAGCCCAAGTCTACTCTGTGCTGCACCCGCGCGCAGCATATTCCATTACGGCTATTACAATAGCTGCTGATATGCGACCTCTGCATGCCTCTGCGCTGCTCGTCTGCGCATGCCTCGCGGCCCTCCCTTCACCGGCTCACACGCAGTCTGCTACTCAGGCAAACACCGCCGCGGTCAAACGCAACCTCCGCGCTGCGGACGCAGCCTTCCGTCTCGGCTCCGCCGCCTATGCCCGCAACGACCTCGCCACTGCGCACAAGGAGTTCGCAAAGCTCGTTCAGCTTGAACCTCAAGTTGCCGCCGCGCACAGCGCCCTCGGTACCGTCCTGCTCGCCGAAGGCCACATCCATCAGGCCGTCAACGAGCTGGAAGCCGCCCACACCCTCGACCCCTCCGACGACAACACCACCCTCTACCTCGCCATGGCGTATTCCCAGTTGCGCGACTATCCCAACGCCGCCGTCATGTTCAACCAGCTCGCCGACTCAAAGTCCGCACCCGCTCTCACCTCGCCGCAGGTCATCGCCTGGGCCGCTGCGCTCACTGCCACCGGACATCCCGATCAAGCCACAACCCGTATCCAATCCGCTCTCGCCGCATCCCCCGATGATGCCGCCCTCCACGACGCCCTCGGCTCTCTCTACGCGCAGCAGCAGCAATACGACAAGGCCATCGCCGAGTTCGAGCGCGCCATCGTGCTCAATCCATCACTCGCCTCCGCGCACTATCACCTCGGCTCCGCCTTCTTCGCGCAAAAGGACGCCAACGACGCCATTTCCGAGCTAACCAAAGCCACCCAGCTCGCGCCTTCCAACGTTGACTATCTCCTCCAGCTCGGCCGCGCCCTGCGCCTCGCCGGACAGGACGACCAGGCCATTACCGACTTCCGCCGCGCCACGCAGCTCGACCCATCGTCCATTGACGCCAAGTACGAGCTCGCGCTCACCCTGCAGGCGCAAGGCGACTTCGCGCCTTCCGTTCCACTCTTCCAGCAGGTTGTGGCCGCGCGCCCGCAGGACCCTGAAGCTCTCACCAACCTCGGCCTCGCCATGGTGCAAACGGGAGACGCCCGCAACGCCGTCCCCATTTACATGCACGCTCTCGCGCTCCACCCCGACGACGCCACTCTCCGCGAAGACCTCGGCGTCGCCTACCTGCAGGAGAGCGACTTCGTTCACGCCGCGGAGCAGTTCCGCGCCGGACTCGCCATCGCGCCCAACGACCCCGCTCTCCACTACGACCTCGGCCTCGTGCTCAAGTTCATGGACAAGCCCACGGAAGCCGCCCCTGAGCTGGAAGCCGCACAACGTCTCGCACCGCAACTGCCCGACCCGCCCTACACCCTCGGCGTCCTCTACATGCAGCTAGGCCAGTTTGACAAATCACAAACTGAATTTGAGAAAGCCGTCGCCCTCCGCCCCGGCAATGGCACTGCTTGGTCGCTCCTCGGCACCGTATATAAAGAGAACAACGAACCTGACAAAGCCATCGCCGCGCTCAATAAGGCCATCGCGCTCCTGCCCAATCAGCCCAGCCCGCACATCACCCTCGCCTCCATCCTTGCCGAGCAGGGCGACCGCGCCGGAGCCATCGCCCAGCGCAAACTCGCCGCACAACTCACTCAGGTCGCCGTCAGCGGCCAGCGCGCGCGCTTCTCCTACCAGAGCGGCCAGTTGCTTCTTCAAAAAGGACTCCTCCCACAGGCCGTCGCACAATTCCAGATCGCCATTCAGGCTGATCCATCATGGGCTGCGCCGCACCTCGGACTCGCCGACACCTACGCCCGCCAGGGCCGCAGCGCGGAAGCCGCCGTCGAACGCGCCACCGCCGCCAAACTCACCGCATCCTCGCCAACCACGAACCGCTGATCGCTTCACCACCTGCCGTTTGCTAATCCCCCAATCCTTCCTTGGCTATTCACTGTTGGCTATTGGCTGTTCGCGATCGGCTACCCGCTATCGGCTATTCGCTATTGGCTATTCGCTATTGGCTCTCTATACTCAGAACCACCGACAGGAGTCCGCTTTTTGCACTGGTCCCGCCGCTCTTTTCTGGCCTCGCTCTCCAGCACCGCGCTGGTCCTCACCCTTGACGATGTACTCGCCCTCGCCGCTCCGCAACAGACCTCAAAGGTCATGTCGCAGCCTACCTACACCGCCCACGCGCGCCCCGCGCCCACACGCCTTCCCTCACCCGTTCTCGGAACCCCGCTCGATGTCAGCTTCGTCGACGTCGCCCGCCAGTCCGGCCTCAACGCCAAAAATATTTATGGCGGCCTCCACCGCAACCGCTACCTCCTTGAAACCACCGGTTGCGGCGTTGCCTTCTACGACTACGACCACGACGACTGGATCGACATCTTCCTCGTCAACGGTTGGCGCCTCGACGGATTCCCCGCCGGACACCAGCCTCACTGCCATCTCTTCAAAAACAACCGCGACGGAACCTTTACTGACGTCACCCTCGGCTCCGGCCTCGAGCACAAAACCGGCTGGGGACAGGCCTGCTGCGTCGGCGACTATAACAATGACGGCCTCGACGACCTCTTCGTGACCTACTACGGCCAAAACGCCCTCTACCGCAACCACGGCAACGGAAAATTCACTGACGTAACCAAAGAAGCCGGCCTGCTCCAGGACCGCCTCCGCTGGAACTCCGGCTGCGCCTTCCTCGACTATGACCGCGACTGCCACCTCGACCTCTTCGTCGCCAACTACATCGACTTCGACATCAAGACCGCGCCCATTCCCGAAGTCGCCGGCTGCGAATACAAGGGCATCCAGGTCGCCTGCGGCCCTCCCGGCCTCAAAGGCGGAAAAAACATCCTCTACCACAACAACGGCAACGGCACCTTCACCGACGTCTCCGCCAAAGCCGGCATTCTCAACACCCTCGGCACCTATGGACTCTCAGTCGGCGTCGCCGACTTCGACAACGACGGCTGGCCCGACATCTACGTCGCCGACGACTCCGTCGAAGCCATCCTCTACCAGAACCAGAAGGACGGCACCTTCAAGGACGTCGCCATCGAAGACGGCGTCGCCTACTCGCCCGACGGCAAACCGCAAGCCGGAATGGGCGTCTCCATCGGCGACTACAACCGTGACGGCAACCTCGACATCGCCAAAAGCAACTTCGCCGGAGACACCGACTCCCTCTACGCCAACCTCGGCGGCGGATTCTTCGACGACCGCACCTACATCGCCGGGCTCGGCGTCAACACCCGCTTCCTCGGCTGGGGCGTCGGCTTCTTTGATATGGACAACGACGGCTGGCTTGACCTGCTCTTCTGCAACGGTCACGTCTACCCCGAGGTCGAAGGCACCAACGTCGACGCGCCTTACGAAGAGCCCAAATACCTCTACCGCAATCTGCGCAACGGCCAGTTCCAGGACGTCAGCGCGCAGGCCGGCCCCGGCATCACCACTCCCGCGCCCGGCCGCGGATGCGCCTTCGGCGATTACGACAACGACGGCGACCTCGACATCGTCGTCAACTGCATCAACACTTATCCGCAGCTTCTCCGCTGCGACTCCACCACTGGCCGCAACTGGATCAAGGTCCGCACCGTCGGTACCAAATCCAACCGCACCGGAATCGGGGCACGCATCACCGTCACCACCGCGTCCTCGCCGACCGACTCACCCGCCGACGCATCCCCTGCAAAGCCCGCCGCCAGGCCATTTATCCAGATTGACGAAGTCCAATCCAGCGCCAGCTACTACTCATCAAACGACATGCGCCGCCACTTCGGACTCGACCACGCCACCCACGCCGATGTCGAAATCGCCTGGCCCTCCGGACACACCGACAAGCTCCCCCGCCTCCCCGCCAACCACCTCTACGTCATCGAAGAAGGCGGCAAAATCCTCAAAACCATGGCCATGGGCAAACCCGCAGACAGCCCGCACTCCAAATAAGTAGCACCTCGCTGAGGTTGGACCAGCCCCGCATTCTTGACCGGTCGCAAAACCATAGTCGTTTAACCTGCGATATGCTATTGTTTTTTCAATTACTCCCCGTCGCGCACTTTCCCGTGGTCTGGTATGAAGCGCATTCGGACAGGAGGATTGTGTGAGCAGCATCCCCCAGCGCGCGCAACGGTTCCTGCCAGTCCTTACCGGAGCTCTTGTCGGAGCAGTCTTTGCGCTCTACGTGGCCAACCAACTGCAGGCCAGATTCGCTGAAGTTTCTTTGCTGAATTACGCGCGATACATTTTGCACGTGGAAGAAGCGACTGCCATCGATGCGCGCCAGATGCTTACCACGGTTTCCACAGACCACCTCGCATTCTGTTCTGACGACGAGCTTACCCTCATGCGCCGGTTGGTCTTTGACAGTGCCTTCATCAAGGACATCGGCAGGATCAAGGATGGCGAGCTCTATTGCACATCTTCCCTGGGCAGGTTGCCACACCCGGTGAAAATGCCTGCGCCGCGTCTTTCGTTTCAAACCCCGGACGGCGCGCTTCACGTGGACATCACGTCCAGCCCCACACTGCTTTTCGCGCCAGGAGCGAAAGGCATCATTGCCTCGTCCCAGGGAGTTTCCGTTGTTCTCAACCCATTGCTCTACGCCCATCTCGACAATCCTCCCCTGCGATTTACCGGGCTGATCTACGACCATCAGCACAAGACCTTCATGTTTGGATTCGGTCACTCGCGGTCGCTGCCTGCTGCCCAAGTTCTTGCGCAAAAAGCTGTCGAGCGTGATGGAACGATCTACCAGCCGCTGTGCTCACAATCGTACGCAGCCTGCGTGATCGCCTTCGAGTCTAAGAGCGATATGATGGTGCACCGCCCAGGTTATTTCACCGGGCTCGTATCCGGCGGCGCGTTCCTGGGCATGTCGATTGCCGCGTTAATCCTGTTGTTTCAAGAACGGCAGCAGTCTTTCGAGCAGCGTCTCAGGCGCGCCATCCGGAAACGCCAGCTGACTTGCGTGTATCAGCCGATTCTCGAGCTTGAATCCGGCACAATCGTTGGAGCGGAAGCGCTTGCACGCTGGACAGATGAGTCGGGCGAAGCTGTGCCGCCTGATGCTTTCATTCCTGTGGCAGAAGCCGAGGGCTTTGTAACAGAAATCACGCGGCTGGTGATTGATCGAGTCATCCACGAAATCGGAGGCCTGCTTACTGAACCTGGCTTCCTGGCGACCATCAACATCACAGTTCAGGACCTAACTGATCCGGAATTCTTCGACTATCTCGCCCAGCGCATCCGGCAATCCGGCATAAGGCCCTCGGCTCTGGCATTTGAGCTGACCGAACGGTTTCGAATCGATAATGAAATCGGCAAGCCGGCCGTCGCCAGACTAAGAGACGCGGGCCACCTCGTTCTTATCGACGATTTCGGTACTGGCTACTCGAGTCTGGCCTATTTGCAGGATATGCATGTGGACGCGATCAAGATCGACAGGGTCTTCACCCAGACAATCGGCACTGAGGCTGTCATCGCGTCTGTTCTCCCCCAAATTCTCTACTTGGCGTCTCGCCTCGGTTTGTCCGTGGTCGCGGAGGGCGTAGAAAACAGCAAGCAGGCGGATTATTTTTGCAAAGCCGCCCCGGGCATCTTGGCGCAAGGGTGGTTTCTTGGCAAACCGGTTCCCCCAGCCGAGCTGAAACGGATGTACGCCGACTACCGAAATTCCAAAATGCCGGTGTAAAGATCGCCGGGCAGGTTAATCTTCAGTCTTTGTCGAGATCAGCTCATGCAAATGTGAGAACCGCCCAATCTTCTTTCCGCCAAAATCCCCCGCCATATCCACCTGCAACCTATCTGGAGTACACTTGCGGGCGGCCTAGGATCTCCCCTCAGCACGCCTGCCAAATTCCAACTGGAGAATCGAGAATGAGCAAGAGCAAGTGGAGCATCTTCACAGCATTGTGCGCCATCGCCCTGGGGACCATGTGGGCTGTGCCGGCGAGCGCCCAGACTGAACCAGTAAAACCAAAACCACCAATGTATGGCTACATCGCAAACTGGCAGATTCCGCGCGCCCACTGGGCAGAGATGAACAGCTCAGAAGCAAACGTCGACCCCATACTCACGAAGGCCATGGCCGACGGGACCATCGTCGCATACGGAACCGATCAGAACCTGGTGCACACGCCCGACGGCTGGACACAAGACGACTGGTTCTCGTCGATGTCGATGGGAGATCTGATGAAGGTGCTCACCCAGTTCTACGCCGAGAGCAACCCGCCCCAGGTCCTGCAGACCGCCACCAAGCACTGGGACCTCCTGCTGGTGACCCGCTATTACAACTGGAAGCCCGGCGCCTCCTACAAGAACGGCTACGTCTCGGTTTCGACCTTCAGGTTGAAGGCCAATGCGCCGGACGATGCGTTCAAAGTGATCAGCGGCGAGATCGTCGCGCCCTTGCTCGAGCAGCTCCTGGCCGACGGCACCATCCTCGAGTACGAGATTGACACCGAGTACATACACACCAACGCCCCGGGATTATTCTCGATCGTGACCGTGGTGCAGGACCCTGCCAACCTCGACAAAGTTGACGCCGCGATCCAGGCCGACATTAAGGCGCATCCCATCACAGGCGTGACCTTTGACTCTCTCGTCAAAGAGAGCTCGAGCCGCGACGAGCTGACCCTCGGAAACGGCACTTTCAAATAGCTCGTAGAGTTGCAAACCTTCCTGCTCAGCCCTAAAGCTGTTGCCAACCCAATCCCACGCAACGCGGGCGATGGCGGACAAAGCCGCCACCCGCGTTGATCGTGAGGATGCAAACAGCCGCCGCCAAAACAAAACGCCGTCTCAAACGAGAGCGGCAAGTCTCTATCCTCAAAAAGATGCGCCTACTTGTAAGTGGGGAAGCTTTCCCCGAACATTGGCGCTTTGCTCTTTGACTGTGCTTCAGTCGCTTCATCCTGAATGACATCCCAGTGCTCGATTAGAATGCCGTCCTGGACACGAAGTATGTCGGCGGCGATCCAGTTCACTGGCAAGCCGAATTTGCTGAACCGGCCATGTACGATGACCCACTCGCCTTCCGCAAGAATGACTCCCGGCTCATATCGAAGCGTCGGAGGAGTGCTCCGGATCAGATTGAAAAGTCCCTCGCGGCCCGGCTCGATGTGCGCGCTGTGTTGAATGTAGTTTGGTGACCAATACTTCTCAGCCGCCGCATAATCCCGCTTGTTAAACAGCGTATCGAATGCTTCCAGAACGAGCTTCTTATTACGCTCCTGAACAGATTCGGACGACATCTATACATTCCCCCTGGCCTTGATTTCTCATTACAACTTCGATCCGCCGTTGACCGGTATGCTGGCGCCTGTAATCCAGCAAGCAGCATCCGAAGCCAGAAACCCGATCACATCCGCACCGTCGTCCGGCTTGCCAATTCTCTTCAAGGCCTGCATGTTCAACGTGAGGTTGCGGCCGGCCTCACTCTTCGTAAAGTTCGACATGTCCGTCTCAATCACGCCCGGTGCTGCCGCATTCACCCGAATTCCGCACGGTTCCAGCATTGCCGCCCAGTGCTTTACCAGCGTCTCCAGCACGCCCTTGGTTGCCGCGTAGGCCGGCAGCGTCGGTGGTCCGGCCCGAGAAGGCGTTGAGGCTGTCATTACTTCAGGCGATACCCGCCTGTTCGAACTACTTTATGCTTCGCTGCCAAGGCCAGCCATCGACATGTTTGCGTTTCGTTCCGCCAACAGCATGCGCAGTTGCTGATTTTTGATCAGTAACTCGCAGATGCATTTCTGCAGCATTAGAATTCGGCTTTCGCACTCTTCGCGAATCGGCGCCGCGTCCGCCCGCGAGATCATTGCTGCGTCATGTGCCGTGGGTGCTGGCCCGGCTTGCAAGGGTGTTTCTTCAAGGAGTGGTGACACCATACTGATCTCCCCTGATGAGTAGAACTCTGTGGCGCGTGCCCGAACGTTCGTCCGAGCACGCACGTTGATCTCATGTTCGAAGCTGCTCCATCTCAGCAGGTGCAATTGCTAAGAGGGCAGCGCTGCGCGAACGTGCCGCCTTGCTGAACGATCTGGTTCTGGTTTCAACCAGTCTTCTGGCCCGCAGAAGACGGGTTTTGGTGGCAGCCACTGATATTCCCGCCGCAGCGGCTGTATCCAGAATCGAGCTGTCGAGCGAAAGATGAATCTCCATCACGCTGCGAAGCTTTGGGGGAAGCCCCTGAACAGCTTTACGGGCGAGGCTTCTCATCTCTTTCCGGATGACGTGATCTTCCGGGCCCGGCGAATGTTCAACAATCTCCATTGACTTGCCGGAGATAGACGAAAGGTCCTC